>NZ_JBHUAL010000186.1:0-16070 GCF_042789775.1 Kitasatospora sp. NPDC056800
GAGATGAACGGGCCCTCGAAGTGGATGCCGGCCAGGACGCCGTCCTCGACGAGTTCGGAGAGGACGTGCGCCTGGCGGGCGACCTCGTCGATCTCGCCGGTGACGGTGGAGGCCACCGTGGTGGTGGTGCCGTGCTCCAGGTGGGTGCGGGCGGCCAGCAGCGCCTCCTCGGCGATGCCGGAGGCGTACGAGGCACCGCCGCCGCCGTGGACGTGCAGGTCGACGAAGCCGGGGACGACGGTGTACCCGGTCAGGTCGAGGTCGCCGGGCTCGGTGTCGCCGCCGAGGCCGGCGATGCGCTCGCCCTCGACGGCGAGGCGGTCGCCCTCGACGACGCCGCCGGGCAGGACCAGCCGGGCACCGGCCAGGGTGGTGCGGTTCATGACGGTCATGGAGGGGTCCTGGATGCCGTTCGCCGGGAGGGGCGGAGTCTCGGGCGGGGGAACGCCGACCGCCCGGCCCACGGGAACCGGTCCGGTGGGCCGGGCGGCGCGGATCACGGCTGGACGGCCAGCGCGAACACGTGGATCGCCGCGGCGCGGGGCAGCGTGACGGAACGGATCGTCTTGCCGGGCGTCAGCGGGACGGTGTTGGAGAAGACGCCGTACCCGGTGCCGAAGTTGCCCGGCCCGGTGGGCGTGTTGCGGTGGTCCGTGGTGAACGCGGTCTTCGCGCCGTAGGCGTCGGTCGGGGTGCAGCACCAGTTGGGGAAGCCCAACTGGCCGCTGCTGGTGGTGCCGTCGGTGTAGGCGACGGTGACCGTGCCGGAGGCGAAGCCCGCTTCGGCGCCGAGGAAGCCCAGCGCGCTGCCCTGGCCGCTGAAGGTGATCTCCTGGCCCGCGGCCGACACGTTGTCGTTGGTGCCGGCGGCCGCGGACGGCCAGGTGAAGCTGAGGCCGTTGGCGCTGATCGTGGCGCCCGCGGTGGCGCCGGCCAGGGCCAGGGCCTGCGCCGAGTAGCTGTTCCCGGCGCCGTCGAAGTCGCCGGGAGCGGTGTCGCTCTCGGAGGTGGCGCCGACGTTGTCGAACGCCGCCTCCAGCGACGGGTAGGGCACGGTCCGCACGATCGTCTGCTCACCGCTGACGGTGTCGACCCCGGCCGGCCGGGCCCGGTAGCTCGCGGTGGCGGTGATCGCCGTGGCCGTGGTGCCGGGAGCGCCCTGGGGGCCGTGCACCGTCACCGTGGCCGACGCGGTCGCGCCCGGCGCGATGCGCGGGAGCGTGACGGTCGCCGGGGTGACGGTCCAGTCGGCGGGGGCGCTGATCCGCACGCTGGTGTCGTTCAGCGCGACGGCGCCGTTGTCGGCCAGGGTGATCCGGTACGTCCCGGGCTCCTGGGCCGTGCTGACGTCCTGCCAGGTGACGGCGGTGGCGGGGGCCAGGCCGTGGATCGCGCCGGGGTGGACCCGGTAGAGCACCGTGGCGTGCGGCGGCACGTTCGCGGAGATCACGCCGGCCGTCCCGACGGCCTTCTTGGTCACCAGGTCGTCGAGCCGGTAGCCGTCGGCGGCGGGCAGGCCCGCCCGGGCGGCGGTCGTGGTGATGGTCTGCGCGGTGTCGGAGGAGTTGAAGAGCGCGACCGCCCGGTCCCCTCCGGCCAGCGGCCTGCTCAGCACGTCGTAGCCGGTTCCGTGCTGGACGACCCGCCCCTGGACGCCCAGCCGGTCCTGGTCGACGGCGATGACGTCGCGATTGCCGAGCAGCTCCAACGCCGCCGGGGAGAGGCGGGTGAGGTCGGTGCTGGAGATCAGCGGCGCGGCCATCACGGCCCACAGCGAGATCTGGCTCTGCATCTCGTCCTGGCTGAGCCCGGAGTCGCCGGCGAGCAGGAAGTCGGGGTCGTTCCACCGGCCGGGGCGCTGCAGGTCGGCCAGTCCGACGTTGTAGCCGTAGTTGTACATGATCGACGCCCACTTCTCGGCGCCACTGGCCTGGCCGAGTGCGATGTCCGCGCCCTCCCGCCACAGGTTGCCGAGCGGCGCGGACCAGCGGATCACCGACTCCCAGTTCGTCGCGCCCTGGAAGTAGGCGGGCGCGGAGACCGAGAAGACCATCCTGCGGTGGGTGTCGAGCAGCGCCCGGCTCATCGCGGTGTAGGTGTCGCGGTAGCTCTGCTCCTCGGTCTCGCCGGGCTTGACCGGGACGTTGCAGCCGTCGAGCTTGACGTAGTCGACGGCCCAGGACGCGAACAGGTCCGCGTCCTGCTGCCAGTGGTCGAGGGAGCCCGGGTAGCCGCCGCAGGTGGCGGTCCCGGCGTCCTCGTAGATGCCGAACTTCAGGCCGAGGTCGTGGACTTGGCGTCCGATGTAGGCCATGCCGTGCGGGAACAGCCGCGGGTCGGCGACCAGGTTGCCCTGGGCGTCGCGCTGCTTGGACATCCAGCAGTCGTCGATGGTGACGGTGTCGTACCCCTTCTTCGCCAGCCCGGTGGAGACGAGGGCCCGGGCGTTGTCGAGGATGGTCTTCTCGTCGATCCCGCACTGGTAGTACGACCAGTCGTTCCAGCCCATGGGCGGTGTGGGGGCGTAGTTCGGGTACTCGGTGACGGTGCCGGACGGGGAGGGCTCGGCGGCGACCGCGGGCTGAGCCAGGAGCGTAGCGGTGGACACGGCGGCGAGCGCCGTACAGCAGGCGACGGTGGTACGGAGCCACCGGCGGAGGGCAGTTGACACGCTTCGACCTCACGGGATCTCGGGGTCAGGGCATGGATGGCTGCTGTTGGTCCCAGCCGGACCATTTGTACGGGGCTCTGCTCGCTCCTGACAAGATGACGGGCAGAATAAGCAATAACACGCACTCAATGGCAAAGTCCGAGCACGAGTGCACGTGGCCCCGGCCCGGCCGAGCCGCCACCGGACGCAGGAGCGCGACCGGCCGACCGGTCGGGTCGGGGCCCGTTGGGGTCCTGGGATACTGGATCATGTCGCGGCCGACGGCTCCCCGGTCACCGACGCGAACGCCACGGCGCCCCGCCCGGCCCTCGGCGGTGGCACCGGTACGTCCGGACCGCGGCAGGGTCGGCCTGCCGGAGGAAGCGGGAGCGGTCAGGCACCCGTTCGATCGAAAGGGCCTTCGTGGCTGATCAGAGTTTGCTCGCCCCGCAGCGCCAGGCGCTGATCCTGGAGGCCATCCGCAAGGCCGGCGCGGTGCGCGTCGCCGAGCTGGTCGAGCAGTTCGGCGTGTCGGACATGACGATCCGCCGCGACCTGGACGCGCTGGTACGCCAGGGAGACGTGCGGAAGGTCCACGGCGGGGCCATCGCGGTGGGGACCGCCAGCACGGACGAACCCGGCTTCGACGTGAAGTCCGGGCTGGAGGAGAGCACCAAGGCCGCGCTGGCCGACGCCGCCGCGCAGCGGGTGGAACCGGGCAGCGTGGTGGCGCTGTCCGCCGGCACCACCACCTACGCGGTCGCCTCCCGGCTGCTGGAGGTGCCGGGGCTGACGGTCGTCACCAACTCCCTGCGGATCGCGGACCTGCTGTGGGCGGCGGAGAGCGACGGAGCGGAGACCGTTCCGTCGCTGCTGCTGACCGGTGGGGCGCCGACACGCTCCGCGGCCCTGGTGGGGGCTCTCGCGGACCAGACGATCCGCACCCTCCACGTGGACCTGCTCATCCTCGGCGTGCACGGTGTCAGCGAGCAGGCCGGGCTCACCACCCCCAACCTCGCCGAGGCGCAGACCAACCGGGCCCTGATCGCCTCGGCCCGCCGCACCATCGTGGTCGCCGACCACACCAAGTGGGGCGTCGTCGGCCTGAGCAGCTTCGCGGCCCTGACGGAGGTCGACTGCTTCATCACCGACGACGCCCTCCCCGCGGCGGCCCGCAACGTGCTCGCCGAGGCGGTCGGCGAACTCGTCGTGGTACCGGCCGCCGGCTGACCGGGGGCTCCGGGCCCCGCCCGGTCAGGCCAGTCGACGCGCCCCCGCCGAGGGGACGGCGGTGAAGGCGACGGGTGCGGCGAAGCCCGCGGAGCCGAAGGCCGACCGCACCGCGTCCGCGACCGCTGCCACGTCCGCCGCGGCCACCAGCGCGATGACGGAGCCGCCGAAGCCGCCGCCGGTCATCCGGGCGCCCAGCGCCCCGGCGGCCACGGCGGCCTCGACCGCGAGGTCCGTCTCGGGGCAGGAGACCCGGAAGTCGTCGCGCAGCGAGGCGTGTCCGGCCGTCAGGACCGGCCCCAGCGCGGCGGTCCGCCCGCCGTCCAGGTGCTCGATCACCTCGGCCACCCGCCGGTTCTCGGTGACCACGTGCCGCACCAGCGGGGCGAGTTCCCCGGGCAGGCGCTCCAGGGCCGCGGTGAGGCCGGCGGCCGGCAGGTCGCGCAGCGCGGCCAGGCCGAGCAGGTCGGCGGCCCGCTCGCAGCCGGCCCGCAGGGCGGCGTAGGCGCCGTCGCCGAGGTCGTGCTTGACCCGGGTGTCGATCACCAGCAGCCGGAAGCCGGCCGCCTCCAGGTCGAGCGGGACGTGGCGCCGCTCCAGCGTCCGGGTGTCGAGGAGCAGCGCGGCACCGTCCGTGCAGCAGGCGGAGGCCATCTGGTCCATCACCCCGCAGGGCACGCCGACGAAGGCGTTCTCGGCCCGCTGGGCGACCAGGGCGAGGTCCGGCGCGGACAGGCCGAGCCCGTACAGGTCGTTCAGGGCGGCGGCCGTGGCGCACTCCAGGGCGGCGGAGGAGGAGAGCCCGGCACCGGCCGGCACGTCGCTGTCGACGGAGAGGTCGGCGCCGCCGATCGCGTGTCCGGCCTCGGCGAGGGCCCAGAACACGCCGGCCGGGTAGGCGGCCCAGCTGGTGACGACCCCGGGGGCCAGGCCGTCGAGCGCGAGGTCGGTGACGGTGCCGTCGCCCCGGGTGCTGTGGAGCCGCACCCGGCCGTCCGTGCGGCGGCGGGCGGTGACCCTGGTGGTGTGCGGGAGGGCGATGGGCAGGACGAAGCCGTCGTTGTAGTCGGTGTGCTCACCGATCAGGTTCACCCGGCCTGGCGCGGCCCACACGCCGCTCGGCCGGGCGCCGTGGACGGCCTCGAAGTCGGTGGCGGCCCGGTCGATCATCTGCTCGGCTCCCGTACGTCGTGCGCGTGCGTCGTGGCGGCTCCCGTCGGTGCCTCCTTCGGCGGACGGGAGCCGATTTCGACATAATCAAACATCATCGGCCGCCGCAGTCAACACCTGCGGGTTTCGCATCGCGGCGCGGACCGGAATCGGTGCCCGATGCCCTGTCGGCAGGTCTACACCTGTTGACAAGCGATCGAATATGTTTGATTCTGTTGGAGATCGGCGCAGACTGGCCGAACTCCCCCGCAGAAGGAGCACGGCGGTGCACAAGACCGCGACCAAGTTGGCCGACGGCCGCGAACTCGTCTACTACGACCAGGAGTTCGGCGCGGCCCGGAACGCCGTGGACGAACGCCCGCTGGAACCCTCCGCGAGCCTCTCCGAGACCCGGCTCGACCCGGTGCTCGGCGAGTGGGTGACCGTCGCCGCCCACCGCCAGCAGCGGACCTACCACCCCCCGGCCGGCGAGTGCCCGCTCTGCCCCTCCCGGAACGGACGGCTGAGCGAGGTCCCGGCGGCCGACTACCAGGTCGCGGTCTTCGAGAACCGCTTCCCCTCGCTCGCCCCGGACTCCGCCGCCCACGTCACCGCCCACGAGGACGACCCCCTGCGCACCCTCCGCCCGGGCACCGGCCGCTGCGAGGTGGTCTGTTTCTCCCCCGACCACGACGCCTCCTTCGCCGACCTGGACGAGGCCGGGGCCCGCCTGGTGCTGGACGCCTGGACCGACCGCACGGCCGAACTCTCCGCCCGGCCCGAGGTCCGGCAGGTGTACTGCTTCGAGAACCGCGGCGAGGAGATCGGCGTCACCCTGGCCCACCCGCACGGGCAGATCTACGCCTTCCCCTTCGTCCCCTCCCGCACCGCCCGGATGATCGGCCGCGCCGAGGCGTACCGGGCGAGCACCGGGCGGAACCTCTTCGAGGACCTCGTCGCCGCCGAACGGGCCGCCCCCGAGCGGCTGGTGCTCCGGGGCGGGCACTGGACGGCCTTCGTGCCCTTCGCCGCCCGCTGGCCGTACGAGGTCCACCTCTACCCCAACCGCCGGGTGCGCGACCTCACCGCGCTGAACGAGGCCGAGCGCGCCGAGTTCCCCGGCCTCTACCTCGACCTGCTGCGCCGCTTCGACCGGCTGTTCCCCACTCCCGCCGGCTCCGCGCCGAACCGGACCCCGTACATCTCCGCCTGGCACCAGGCGCCGAAGGACGGCGGCGACGAACTCGCCTTGCACCTGGAGCTGTTCACCGTCCGGCGCGCTCCAGGCAGGCTCAAGTACCTGGCGGGCGTGGAATCCGGACTCGACGCCTTCGTCACCGATGTGAGTCCGGAGGCCGCCGCCGAGCGGCTGCGCGGGGCCGCGGCCGACTGACCCGGCCCACAGGAGGGCCCCGGCACGGCCGTCGATCGAGCCGTGCCGGGGTCGGGGTCAGGAGGTCGACCACCGCCGCGGCGGCGATCCGGTGTCCGGCTCCCGCGTCACCGCGGCGCCTGCGGAACGAAGGCGAGGGTCTGCTCGGCCGCCGTGCGGCCGCCGCCGACCGTGGAGCCGGTGGTGTCGCTCCAGGAGCGGGCGGGCACGGTCTCGGCGAGTCGGCCCGAGGTGCCGGACATGCCGATCACCAGGCCGCTGTAACGGTTCACCAGCTGGAACCGGCCCTTCCCGGCCTTGCTGGGGAGGATGAACCACTGCTGCCCGACGGTGGCGCTCCCGCCGACGGCGCCGGTGGCGGTCAGCGCCGCGCCCCAGGCCCGGCCCGCCGTCGAGGTGGCGTCGACGCCCAGCAGCCGACCAGTGGCGGCGTTGACGATCCGGTAGGAGCCGTCGCCCTCGGCCAGGAACCGCCAGGACTCGCGGGCGGAGCCGGCCGCCCTGGCCGTGGAGGTGACGGCGGAGCCGCCGGCGCTCTGGGCGAGGACCCGGCCGTTGCCGCTCTGGATCCGGTAGGTCCTGGCCAGGTCGACCGGCGGGGCGGCCGGCGCGGACGAGCCGACGGTGAGCTCGACGTACTGGCCGTCCGAGCCGGCGCAGGCGAAGGAGCAGTACGACCGGAAGGTCCTGCCGACGATCGTGGTGCCGGTCAGGCTGGCGCTGTCCAGGAACCAGCGGTACCAGGAGGCGGTGTGGTAACCGCCGGTGTCGCCGAGCAGCGTCCACTTCTGGGTGGCCAGGTCCTTGGTGGCGTAGATCTGCTGCGGGGCGTTTCCGCTCTGGTCGACGGCCTGCGGAGTGCCGATGTAGAGGCCCAGGTAGGCGTCGTAGGCGATGTTCATGACGAACAGCGGCGTGCTCGGGGCGAGCGTGCCGGCCGCGATCTGCCGGCTGACGGTGCCGGGGTTGGCCGGGTCGTACTCCTTGGCCGGCGGGAGGTACCCGGTGGGGTTGGCGCCGTCGGCGGGCACCATGTCGCTCTCCAGGCCGCCGGCCCCGGGCTGCGACCACGCGCCGTCGTACCACTTCTGCCAGCTGCCCGGCGTCATCTTGGCGGACATCGGGGCCCGCGCGACGTGCTGCTGGAACGCGCCCCAGCTGCCGCCCTTGTCGACGATCCGGGAGCCGTAGAAGACGTAGAAGTATCCGGAGGCGGTGTCCACGAACAGTCGCTGGTCGCCGTCGCCGTAGGAGAAGGTCTGCTGCGGGAAGGCCGCGGTGTCACCTCGCGTGGTGCTGCGGGGCGAGGTGATCACGTGGTCCCTGATCGTCCAGGTCCGGCCCTGGTCGGTGGAGACGGCGTAGTCGATCGCGTCGTAGTGCAGGCCGTCACCGAAGGGCTGGGGGGTGAACTCGTTGTGCACCAGCCCGTACCAGTCCCCGCTGTCCGGGTCGACCCAGACCCCGGCCAGGTCGCAGTAGTTCCGCTGGGCGTAGTGCGAACCCTGCGGCGCGTAGCTGGACTCCCGTCCGGTGGGGCTGTTGTTGCAGCGCGCCGTGGTGTCGTCGTTGCGGTCCGACGGGTCGGCGGGGTTGACGGCGTCGCTGATCGCGGCGGACCTGGTGGCGCTGTCGAAGTCCCGGCCGGTGAAGAAGTCCCACTGCCGGGAGTCGTTCGCGCCGTACAGCGAGTGCGACTGCTGGAAGTAGAACGTGCCGTCCTTGTCGGTGTAGGGACTGGCCTGGGTGTCGTCGGGGTAGGCGTACGAGCCGGTCCTGCCGACCGAGACCGTGTACGTGGCGGGGGCCGGTCTGCCGGCGGCGGGTGAGTCGGCGGACGGCCTGTCGGCGGACGCCGGTCCGGCGGCCAGGGTTCCGGCGCCGAGCGCCGCCAGGGCGGTGGCGGCGAGGACGCGGGCCCATCGGGTGGGTAGAGGTGGCACTGGTACTCCTCTTCCGTGGCGGGGCGCACGGTTGCGCCCCTGCTGTGGGGGTGCGGAACGGGAGAGTGGTCCGGGGAGGCGGGCGGTCAGCCGTCCGCCATGCGGAAGTCGTACTGCGGGGGCACCGGTGTGCCGGGGTGGACGGCGAGCCAGAGGGTGTCCAGGGAGAGCTCGCCCTCGCGCATGGTGTCGACCTGGATGCCCTCGGCCAGCAGTCGCCGGACCCGGTCGTCGTCGCCGAGGGCGTGCGCCGCCTCCGCCTCGGCCAGCCTGATCCGCCCGTGCGCCCGGTCGGCCGGGGAGAGCGCCTCGATCAGCGCGAGCGCCTCGGCGGGGCGCTCGGCGCGCCGCAGCAACTCCAGCGTCTCGATCGTCAACTCCCGTAGTTCCGGGCGGAGTCGGTGGGACGAGAGCAGGAGGTCGGCGGCCTCCCGCGGTTGCGGGGCGAGGAGGGCGAGCGCGCGCAGTGCCCACGGCGAGGCCTGGACGGCGACGGAGCGTTCGAACGCCTCGTGGGCGGACTCCCGTTCCCCGTCGGCCAGGCGCAGCAGCCCGAGCTGGTACAGCGCGTGCCAGTCCGTGGCGTTCGCCTCCAGCAGTCGCCGCCAGTGCGCCCCGGTGACCGGCTCGGCCGGCGGGTCGCAGACCGGGAGCGTGCCGGTCCTCAGGAGCCGCCGCCAGGGTTCCTGGGCGGCCGCCGGCTCGCCGAAGGGCAGGGCGGGCGAGGCGGGAAGGGCACCGGCCTCGATCTCCAGCGCGGCCCAGCCGCCGCCCTCGGACAGCACCTCCTCGGGCGCGCCGAACTCCCCGGCCCGGGCGTCGGCCCGCTCCAGCTCCAGCGGCGGGAGCAGCCGGTCCAGCGCCTGGCCGGCGGCCTTCCGGGCGGCGTCCCAACTCCCGTGCACCGCCGTAGGATCGGCCTGCAGCAGCCCGTACGCCTCGGTCCACGACCAGGTGGCGCCGGCGGGCATCGCCAGGTGCTCCAGCTGGGTGCGGGCCAGGCCCGCCTGGATCTCCAGGTAGGCGGAGTCCGGGCCGGAGAGCCACTCCTGCCAGTGCCTGCCGCCGGTGCCGGTGCCCCAGCAGAACAGCTTGCGTCCGCGCAGCCGGGCGGTGGAGGTCTGGACGAGCCCGGCGCCGGTGCCGTCCAGCGCGGCGATCCAGGGGCGTTCGCCGCCGGGGAGGTCGAGGAAGTAGTCCGCGGCGCGCGCCGCCCGGCCGGGGTAGCTGCGGTCGGCGCCATCGGCCTCCGGGAAGGCCACCCGGCGCAGGTCGCTGACGTAGTCGCAGTGGAAGGCGTGGTCGGCCGGGCCGAGGACGCGCACGTCCCGGTCCTGGGGCACCGCGATGTTGGACCACCAGTAGACCGGTGTCTCGCTCGGCGCGGGGTTGTGCACGGCGACATGGACGTAGAGCACCGGGGAGCCGGCGGGCAGCCAGCTGTCCATCCGCAGCACCAGGCGCCGCAGCCGCTCGAAGGCGTACATCCGCAGCACGGGGGTGCCGTCGGGCGCGCGCACCCGGACGGCGTGCAGCGGCTCGCAGGTCAGCGGCCAGTGCCCGGTGGCGCCGAGGTTCCACTCCACCCCGCCGGCCAGCCAGGCGTCGCGCAGGGCGAGGTTGGCGGGCTGCAGGATCCGGTTGCGGTGCAGCAGCTCCCGCCCGGTGGGGCGGTGCACCAGGGACCACAGCCGCCCACCGAGGGAGGGCAGGAAGGTCGCGGTGAGGGTCTCGTTCTCCAGTACCACGCACGGGAGTTCACGCTCGGTACGGACGCGGTCGTACCCGCCCTGCCGGGTGTACGGCAGCAAGGTGTCGGGCACCCCGTAGGCCAGGTTGCGGCGCATCTCGTCGTCGACCCCGGCGCCGGCGCCGGTCTGCCGGGGCAGGCCGTGCAGGATCGGCAGGGTGCCGCCGACCGGATCGGGGGTCCCGTCGATGCGGAGCGGGTCGGTGCGCAGGGTCGAGGTCACTTGCCGATCCCAACTGTCATGCCCTGGATGATCCGCGAGCCCATCCAGGAGAAGAGCGCGATCATCGGGGCGAGGATGATGCAGACCCCGGCGAACATCGTGCCGAAGTCCAGGCCGTTGAACTGCTGTGCCGCGACGAACGAGGAGAGCGCCACCGGGAGGGTGGTCGTTCCCTGGCTGTTCGTCAGGACGAGGGCGAACAGGGTCTCGTTCCAGGCGGTGATGAACTGCAGGAGGAAGGCGGTGACCAGTCCGCCCCGGGCGACCGGGAGCACCACCTGGACGAAGGTGCGCAGCGGGCCGGCGCCGTCCAGGACTGCGGCCTCCTCCAGCACGCCGGGGACGCCGCGGAAGAAGCCGGTCAGCAGGAAGACGGTGAACGGCATCGCCAGGCCGACGTAGACCAGCCCGAGGCCGAGGTCGCTGTCGGTCAGGTCCACCCGGGACAGGCCGATGAACAGCGGCACCACCAGGACCTGGCCGGGCACGCCGAGACCCATGGCGAAGCTCATCGTCAGTGCCGAGGAGGTCCGCGAGCGGCGCCGGGCGAGGGCGTAGGCGCAGGGGGCGGCGAGGGCGACGGCGACCACGGAGGAGAGGCCGGCGGTGAGCACGCTGTTGAGGGCCGCCCGCGCGAAGCCGCCCTCGTCGAGCGCGGTGGTGTAGTTGCCGGTGTCCGGGCTGGTCGGCAGGCCGAAGCCGTGCCGCAGGATGTCGGGGCCGCTGCGCAGCGAGGTCAGCAGGATCCACAGGAGCAGCAGCAGGTCGGCGGCGACGACGATCCAGACGGCGGCCGTGCCGATCCTGCTCGCGGGTCCGGTGGGCCGGTTACTGCGTCGCACGGGAGGGACCTTTCCGGTTGGGTGCGGGGGGCCGGGACGCGAGGGTCAGTACTCGACCGGTTCGCGGCGCAGCAGGCGGCGCATCACGACGGTGATCAGGGTGACCATGGCCAGGCTGACGATCGCGGCGGCGGTGGCCGTGCCCAGCCGGGGGACGGTGCCCTGCGGGAAGGCCTCGGCGTACACGTACACGGCGGTGTTCCAACTGCTCACCGGCGGATAGGCGTTGGTGCTGCCACCGTAGAGCAGGATCAGCTCGAAGATCTTCACCGAGCTGACGGTCCACAGCACCGCGCAGACCGCGATGACGTCCCAGGCGCACGGCAGGGTGATGTGCCGGAAGCGCTGGAAGGGGCCGGCACCGTCGAGTTCGGCCGCCTCGTAGAGGTAGTCGGGGATCTGGTCGACCGCCGCCATGATGACGGAGGTGTAGTAGCCGGTCGCCGTCCAGACCAGGGTGCCCAGGACCATCGGGAGCAGGTTGTCCGTCGACAGCCACTTGGGCGGTGTGGTCACCCCGAAGACCTTCAGTGCCTGGTTGACCGGGCCGGTGGGCGAGAACAGGAACCCGGCGGCGATGCCGAAGACCATGCCGTTGACCAGCGAGGGGAAGAACAGCACCGACCGGGCGAAGAGCCTGGCCCGCATCTCGCGCAGCACCAGGGTCAGCGCGAAGCTGAGCACGAAGGTGATCGTGCCTCCGACGACCATCAGTTCGAGCGTGTTGAACAGCGAGGTGCGGAACCTCGGGTCCTGGAACAGCAGGAGGTAGTTCCGCGGGCCGCGCCACTCCATCTCGCCCATGCCGTCCCACGCGTACAGGCTGGTCCACAGGGCGTAGCCGACCGGGGCGACGAACAGCACCGCGTACACGATCAGCGCGGGGGCGGTGAAGGGCCAGAACACCCGGCGGCGCTGGCGCTCCAGCGGGCCGACGCCGGAGCGGGCGGCGCGCTCGGACCGGCCCGGGGCGGCGTCCGTCCGGGGCGGCTCCTCGATCGTCGTCGCCACCGTCAGCCCTGGGTCTGCCAGTAGGTGACCTGGTCTGCCTTGCACTTGGCGACGAACCGGTCGGCCGTGGTCCTGCCGTGCCAGAAGTCCAGGTAGTTCTCGTTCAGGACCTTGGACAGCCAGCTGCCGGCCACCCCGTCGAAGCCGAGGCGCACGGTCGGGGCCTCCAGGGCCTTCTGGACGTCGGCCAGTTCGGCGGGGGCCGGGATGTCGCCGCGCGGGGTGAGGTTGCCCGCGGTGGTGGAGATCCCGGACAGGTGCTTCTTCTGCAGGAAGAAGGCGATGAACTTCTGCGCGGCGGCGGCGTTCCTGGCCCGCTTGGGGATGGCGAAGCCGAACAGGGCGGCGTCCGGGGTCTTCGCGCCGGGCGGCAGCATCGACGCCGTCCTCCAGCCGGCCGGGACCTGCTTGGCCACCTCGGCGGTGACGTAGTTGCCGTCCATGTAGAAGGCGGCCTTGCCGCCCGCCCAGTTGGTCTCCTGCGCGGGGTACTTGGTGGCGTCGTAGCCCTCGATCAGGTGGCCGCCCCTCACCAGCTGCTCCACCTGCCGCGCCGCGCCGAGGACCGCCGGGTCGTCCCACGTCGCGCCGGACCGGTCGGCGGCGAGCCGGGCGACGTTCACCCCCGCTCCGTCCAGCAGGTAGTCGAAGTACAGCGCGTTGCTCCAGGGGTCCTCCCCCTCGGAGGCGACGCACGCCTTCCCGGCCGCCTTCAGCGCGTCACAGACCTTGAGCAGTCCGGCCCAGTCGGTGGGCGGACTCGGCATGGCGGCGGTGATCGCCGGGTCGGCCGCGTTGTAGAACATGGCGTTGGTGACGACCTCGTACGGGATCACGTAGTGGTTGGAGCCGGACGGGTCCTTCGGCAGCATGTCGAAGTACTTGGCCGGGACGACCTGGGAGACCGGAACGTCCTCCTCGGGCACCCGCAGCTGCAGCACCGGCGAGAGGTCCAGTGCCTGGCCGGCCGCGGCGGTGGTGCCGTAGACCTTGTCGTCGGACTCGTCCCACAGGTCCGGGGCCCGGTTGGCGGCGATCGCCGGGCCGATCTTCTTGGCGATGTCCCGGCCCGCCCAGGTGACGTCCACCTTGGCGCCGGTGGTGGCGGTGAAGTCGTCGATCGCGGCCTTCAGCACCTTGGCCTGCGGCTCGTCGGCGCGCCACATCGACCAGTAGGTGAAGCTGCCGGCGGCCTTCGCCCCGCTCTCCGAGCCGCTGCCGCAGGCGCTCGCTCCGAGCGCGAGGGCGACGGCGGTGGCCGCCCCGACGACGCGGGCGGCGGGCATGGTCGTTCTCCCCATGGGTGGTTCCTCTCGGAGGCGCGAGATGCCGCGCGGACGTGTCGTCAGCCGGGGCCCGAGGACGGGGAGCGGCTGGATGGCTGGGACGATACGGTCGGGTTGACCGGTAAATCAAGAGTCCTTGCAAAAACCTGCTCAGGACTACGGGACCTCGACACCGTTCACGCAAGGAACTCTCAAGTGACGAGCCAGAGCAGTGGTTTGATCAATCTTGACGCCCCCTCACCGGTGCCCTACCTTTCACCGAAGGCAAGTTGACCGGTAAAGTCGAAGGATCCAGTCATGGTGACGATGCAGGACGTGGCCGAGCGCGCCGGGGTCACGAAGCAGACCGTCTCCAACGTCATCCGGGGGCGGGGGGCCGTGAGCCCGGCGACCGCGGCCCGGGTGCGCGCCGCGATCGGGGAACTGGGGTACACCCCCAACCTGGTCGCACGCTCCCTGGCCACCGGCGCCACCAGGACGGTGGGACTGTTCGTCCCCACCGTGACGGGCTCCTTCTACCCCGACATCGTCGAGGAGGTCGAGGACGTCCTCGACGCGAACGGCTACCACCTGCTGCTCTGCACCACCCGGCTCGACGGCGAGCGCGCCAAACGGCACCTGGCGGGCCTGACCAGCCGCTCGGTGGACGCCCTGCTGATCGCCGGCGACCGGGACCTGATCGACCACCTGCCGCTGCTGGCCGAGGCCTCCTTCCCGGTCGCCCTGTGCGCCTGGGAGACCGACGCCCCCGACCGCTTCCCGGTGGTCACCATCGACTACGAGCGGGCCGGCTACCTGGCCGGGCGCCACCTGCGCGAACTCGGGCACGAACGCGTCGCGGTGCTCGCCAGCCCCGACCACGGCCCGCGGGTCGCGGGCTTCCGGCGCGCCTTCGCCGCCGACGGACTGACCGTCCCCGACGCCGCCGTCCACACGGCGTCCGAACCCACCCCCGCGGGCGGCTTCGCCGCGGCGACGGCGGCACTCACCGCCGACCCGACGATCACCGCGCTCTTCGCCACCCACGACGTCCTCGCCCTGGGGGCACTGGAGGCCGCCCGGGCCGAGGGCCGCTCCGTGCCCCGCGACCTGTCGATCGTCGGGCACGACGACAACCCGGAGGTCGGCGTGGCCCGACCGGCGCTCACCAGCGTGGCCATCCCCAAACGGGAGATGGCCCGGGAGGCGGTCGAGCTGCTGCTGCGTGCCCTCACCCGGTCCGGCAGCCCGGCCAACTCGATCCAGCTGCTGCGGCCCGAACTCGTCGTCCGGGACAGCACCGGCCCGGCCGACGGCCGATGAACGGACCCGGCCCGGCTCCCCGGCGCCGCCCCGGCTACCGCATCGCGCCCGCGCCCGACGGTGCCGCGCGGTTCCGCGCAGTTCCACGCAAAGATCGTCCCTCGCGCGCGCGGCACTAGACTTCCGCCATGCTCAAAGCCGACCGCACCTCCCGGATCCTCACGCACCTCACCGAGACGGGCAGCGCCGATGTGCACGAGCTGGCCGGGCTCCTGCGGGTGTCGGCGGCCACCGTCCGACGGGACCTCCAGGAGCTCCACGACCAGGGCCTGCTGCACCGCACCCGCGGCGGGGCGGTCACCGGCGCCGTCAACCTCGAACTGCCGCTGCGCCACAAGCACGGCACGCGGCAGGCGGAGAAGCGCCGCATCGCCCTGGCGGCCGAGCAGCTGGTGCCCGACGGCGCGGTGGTCGGCCTGACCGGCGGCACGACGACCAGCGAGCTGGCCCGCGTCCTGGCCGAACGCGGCGGGATCACCATCGTGACCAACGCCGTCAACATCGCGGCCGACCTGATCGTCCGGCCGGACATCCGCCTGGTGGTGGTCGGCGGCATCGCCCGGACCACCAGCTACGAACTGGTGGGGCCGGCCGCCGACCGGATGCTCGCCCAGTACCACCTCGACATCGCGTTCATCGGCGTGGACGGCCTGACCCCCCAGGAGGGCTGCACCACGCACGACGAGATGGAGGCCCAGACCGACCGGGCGTTCCTGCGCAGCAGCGCGCGGTCGGTCGTCCTGGCCGACAGCAGCAAGATCGGCCGGGTCACCTTCGCCCGGATCTGCCCGCTCTCCGACGTCCACGACCTGGTCACCGACGGCGACGTCACGGCGGCGCAGGAGGAGGCGATCGCCGCCGACGGCGTACGGATCCTGCGCGCCTGACGCCGAGGCGCCGTCCTCACGGGTCCGGATCCCGAAGACCCGGCTCCCACCCCACACTGACGCCCGGCCGGTCCCACCGGCCGGGCGTTTCTGTCACCGCAACGGTTGACATGAACTCACTAAACCAGGAAGCTCTTTCGCATCTGCGCGGAATCAACTCTAATCAAGCATTTCCAATCAGTCGATCAAGCGCATACGAAGGCGGCAACCGCGGTGGACGACCGTGTGCCGGCGCTCGCCGCGGTGTGCGCCACCGGCGCCTCCCCGCTCGCCCGGGCACGTCCGGCCCGGGGGCGGCCCCCCCCCCCCCCCCCCCCCCCCCCCCCCCCCCCCCCCCCGCGCCGCCCCCCCCCCCCCCCCCCCCCCCCCCCCCCGGGGGGGAGTAAAAGGGGGCCCGCGGAAGA
>NZ_JBHUAL010000186.1:16080-18868 GCF_042789775.1 Kitasatospora sp. NPDC056800
GGGCACGTCCGGCACGCCCTGACCACCGGCCCCCCGACCACCCGCCCCTCGAACGCCGAACGGAGACACCACCGTGCGTCCACTCCGGCCCCACCTCCGCAGGGCCGCCCTCCTGGCGGCCCTGGCCGTCCTCCCCGCCCTCGCCGGGCCCGCCCTCCCCGCCCGCGCCGCGGCCCCCGCCTCCGCCGTCCTCGACCAGGGCCACCGGAGCGTCACCTGGCAGAGCCCGCAGTACGCCAAGGGCACCCTCGGCAACCCCGCCAGCTGCCCTCCGGCCACGCAGGACCCGGGCGGCACGGTCTGCGACCACTTCGACCTGACCGTGAACGTGCCGGCCGGGTACTGGGACGACAACCCGGAGGGCGGCGTCCCGGTGTCCGTCCGCTGGCAGAACCCCACCGACGACTTCGACCTCTACGTCTACGACGCCGGCGGCAAGCAGGTGGCCACCAGCGCCGGCACCGCCGACCCGGAGGCCACGGTGATCCCGAAGGCCTCGGGCACCTACCACGTCCTGGTGGTCCCCTACGACGTCCACGGCGGCTCCTACACCGGTACGGCCTACCTGCCACAGACCTCCGACGCCGGCGACCTGACCGGCTTCGGCGGCTCCCAGGGCAGCTACGACATCTCCGCGGGCACCCTGAAGGCCCGGGTCGACTTCCTCGCCGACGACCAGCTGCGCCTGCGCGCCGCCCCGGACGGCGTCCTCACCGATCCGGCGGGCAGCACGATCGTCCGCAAGCAGCCCGAGCCGCAGCGCGACACCAGCACCTTCGACGCCGGCGCGTACTACGGCATCCGCTCCAAGGGCCTGGTCCTGCGGGTCTACAAGCACCCGCTGCGGTTCGGCCTGTACAAGGCCGACGACCGCACCGCCCTCTGGCAGGAGAGCGCCCCGCTGCGCTGGAGCACCGGCGGACTGCGGCAGAGCCTCGAGCGCGGCGCGGACGAGCAGTTCTTCGGCGGCGGCGAGCAGAACGGCTCCTTCTCCCACCGCGACCGGACCGTCCACGTCGCCAACGGCACCGACTGGAACGAGGGCGGCTGGAACAACTCCCAGCCGTTCTACGTCTCCACCGCCGGCTACGGCGTCTTCCGCAACACCTTCACGCCCGGGATCTACGACTTCGGCTCGCCCGTCCGCACCGGGCAGCAGGAACGCCGCCTGGACGCCTACTACTTCACCGGCGACGTCAAGGCGGTGATCGGCCGGTACACCGACCTGGTCGGCAAGCCCTTCATGCCGCCGGTCTACGGGCTGGAGCCCGGCGACGCCGACTGCTACCTCCACAACGCCAACCGCGGCGAGCGCCACACCCCGGACGCGCTGAAGGTCGCCGACGGCTACGTGGACCACCAGATGCCGCTGGGCTGGATGCTGGTCAACGACGGCTACGGCTGCGGCTACGAGAACCTCGCGCAGACCGGCACGGGCCTGCGCAGGGACCACGCCCAGCTCGGTCTGTGGACCCAGAACGGCCTGCCCGACCAGGCCGAGGAGGTCAAGGCCGGCGTACGGGTGCGCAAGCTCGACGTGGCCTGGGTCGGCAACGGCTACGACTTCGCGCTGAACGCCTGCGACCAGGCCAAGGCCGGCATCGAGGACGGCAGCGACGCCCGCGGCTTCGTCTGGCTGCCGGTCTCCTGGGCCGGCGCGCAGCGCTGCGGCGTGCTGTGGAGCGGTGACCAGAGCCTGTCCTGGGACTACATCCGCTGGCAGATCCCGACCTACGCCGGCGCCACCATGTCCGGCATCGCCTACAACACCGGCGACGTCGGCTCGATCTACCGCCGGGACCCCGCGATGTACACCCGCGACCTGCAGTGGAAGGCCTTCCTCCCGGCGATCATGACCATGGACGGCTGGGCCCGGGACATGACGGGCACGCAGCAGCGGGACCAGCAGCCCTGGCTGGACGGCGAGCCGTACACCTCGATCAACCGCAAGTACCTGCAACTCAAGGAACGGCTGCTGCCGTACATGTACACCCTCTCCGCGGAGGCCGCCCGCACCGGCGTCGGCGCGGTCCGCCCGCTCGCCCTGGAGTACCCGCACGACCCGAACGCCCTCGGCCCGAACGCGACGTACGAGTTCCTGGCCGGGCCCGACCTCCTGGTCGCGCCGGTCTACTCGGACACCGCCGTGCGCGACGGCATCTACCTGCCCGAGGGCACCTGGACCGACTACTGGACCGGCCGCACCTACCAGGGCCCGACCACGGTCAACGGCTACTCCGCCCCGCTCGACACCCTGCCGCTGTTCGTCCGCGGCGGCGCGATCGTCCCGATGTGGCCCAAGGGCACGCTGTCCTGGGAGAACCGCGACCGCTCCGAACTCGACTACGACCTCTACCCGAAGGCCTCGGGCGACTCCTCCTACACCCTGTACGAGGACGACGGCGTCACCCGGCAGTACGCCGCCGGCTCCTCGGCCACCCAGCAGGTCGACGTGCACACCGGTCGCGCCGTCACCAACATCCGCATCGGCGCCAGTGACGGCGACTACGCCGGCAAGCCGGCCGAGCGCTCGTACCGCCTCACCGTGCACGGCCGCCCCGCACCGCGCCTGGTGGCCACCGACGCGGGCCCGCTGCCCCGGCGGGACTCGGCGGCCGCGCTCGACGCGGCCGGCTCGGGCTGGTACCACGACGCCGCCACCGGGGTGACGACGGTCCGGACGCCGTCCGTCCCCACCGGCGACGGCTTCTCCCTCAACCTGGTCCACGGCGGCAACTGACCGCACCACCGCGAGGGGCTTCCGCCCCGGTACGGCGAGGGCCCCGCC
>NZ_JBHUAL010000187.1:0-18772 GCF_042789775.1 Kitasatospora sp. NPDC056800
TGGGTTCGCGTCGCCCCTTCGAGCAGCTGCTCGACGGGGCGACGTGCTGTTCAGGGGGTGACGGTGAGGTGGTCGAACTCGCCGGCCTTGGCGGGGGCCTCACGGACTTCGCGGTCCGAACGGGCGATCACGTGGCGGGGGCCGGTACACGTGCCGACGTGTCCGTCCGCGGTCGCCAGGGCGGGCGGGTTCCTCGGCCGGGGCACGGCAGCGCTTCCGAGCGGGGCCGTGATCATTAGTCCAGGACGGGAATACTGCCCGAACCGTGTGGACAGGACGCGCGGCCAGTCCATAGCGTCTCGCCCAGGCGGTCCAATCCGGGCCGAGCTGAAGGGGGTTGGCATGGCTCACCAGCGGCTCACGGGCGTCGGTGTCGGAGACTGCAAGGAAGGAGACTGCCCGAACGTCTACCGCACCGACCGGGGCACCCTCGTCTTCCAGGGGGACCAGTACGCGGAGCTGGCGGTGCCGGTACACGAAGGCGCCGTGGAGCTGCCCGAGCATGTCGTGAAGGAGGCCATTCGTGTTCTTGGATGGTGAGGACTGGCAGAGGCTTCTGCACGGTTTCTCGCGGTCGGCGTTCCGGCTTGAGACCCTGCCCGCTTACAAGGTCGCGGGGGAGGCGGAAGAGGTCGAGGAGTTCCTGAACGGGTACCGGATCGACCCCGGTACCTACACGTCCGGCTGGACTGACAAGCTCAGGGCTCATACCGCGGCCGGTCGCACGGTTCAGCGCGTGCACATCGTTACCCGGCCGCTGAGTGACTACCTGCGGTACGAGTTCATGTACTACGCACCGCATGCCAGGGCCGGTGAGGACATCTACATTCTCGACCTGACCGACAGGCCGAACCCGGGCCTTCCGGCTCAGGACTTCTGGGCCTTCGACGATTCGACCGTGGTCCTGATGAACTACGAGCCCGACGGAACGCAGATCAACCGCGTGCTTGTCGAGGACGACGTCGAGAAGTACCGGGAATGGCGGCGGATCGCTGTGGCCGAGTCGGTGCCCTTCATGGACTATGTGGAAGAGCACGGGTGGCAATAGACCCGGAAGAGCTGGGGCACAGTAGAAGTGACCTGGCAAAGGCATTGAGGGAACTACGGGTTCAAGCCGGTCTCGCAGGAGACCGGCTTGCTCGGCGTTGTGGCATGACGCAGTCGAAGATCAGCAAGATCGAAACAGGCAGGACCGTGCCGTCCCTGGTGGACGTGGAGCTGATCCTGCGGGCCCTCGAAGTGCCGGCCGAGTTGGCGCGACGGGTGTTCGACCTGGCCCGTGTGGCGAATACCGAGTGGCAGGACATCCGCGCTCTGAGGAAGAAGGGCCTGGAGAGGAAGCAAGCCGAGCTCGCGGCGCTCGACCAGTCCTCCAGCGAGATCCGCTACTTCCTGATCTCGATGCTCAACACGCTGCTCGCCTCGCCCGAGTACGTGCGGGCGAGCCTCGCCCATGTGCCGGGAGACACCAGCAGGGCCGCCATGAAGAAACTGGAGCGCCAGACCGTCCTGTACGACGAGTCGAAGGCCTTCACCTTCGTACTCACCGAGCAGGCTGCCCGGTGGGCGCTCCTGCCGCCTCGGGCCATGGTCATGCAGATCGAACGACTCGTCTCCGTTTCCAGGCTCCCGAACGTCCGGCTCGGCGTGATTCCACTCGGGAAGCACATCCCGGAGAGCCCGCTGAACACCTTCACGGTGTACGACAGCAGCCTTGCCACGGTCGAGACGGAGACCGGAATCATCACGCTCCGGGACCGGCGGGACATCAAGGCGTACCGGGACGCGTTCGCCATGTACGAAGGTTACGCACTGTTCGGTGAGGAAGCCCGAGAGAAGCTGGCTGAGTGGTCGGCCCTCTTCCTCGGCGGTCTTTAGTCGCGCACGGGAATAATCGCCTTCCTCCCCTTTCGGTCCCCTTACTGTGGACTCCTCGCCTTGCGGCTGCTCTCCCGTGCGGTACCAGCGTCTCCGCTGACATCATCCCGATCGGTCTGATAATCGCGGATTTGGTGTCGGCGGTGCCGGTTGCGGGATCGTGGGCCCGCGCGAGCGGCGCGCGGGACCCCGTCAACGAAAGGGCGAACCCATGAAGAAGATCGCTGCGAAGCTCTGGCGGATCATCCGCGGCCCGATGCAGTGGCGCGTGCTGTGGCTGTGGCACTCGAAGTTCATGGTCGGGGTGACGGGCATCGTCCGCGACCAGGACGGCCGTGTGCTGCTGCTGAAGCACCGGATGTGGCCGGAGGGCCGGCAGTGGGGTCTGCCGACCGGCTACGCCGACAAGGGCGAGAGCTTCGAGGACACGATCGTGCGTGAGGTCCGGGAGGAAACCGGACTCACGGTGAAGGTGTGCGAGCTGGCGCACCTGAAGAGCGGCTACAAACTGCGTGTCGAAGTCGCCTACGAGGCCCTGTACGTCACTGGGCAGGTCAGGGCGGCTTCGTTCGAGATCCTGGAGGCTCGATGGTTCTCGCCGGACGAACTCCCCGGGGGAGTGCAGGAATCACATCGGCGACTGATCAGTCGTCGGCCGTACTGACCCTTGGTCGATCACTCACCCCCTCCTGCCTGGCGCCGAACGAGCACCTGTCCGGAGACCCCGCCGAGCGGGCCGAGTTGGCTCACCTGCTGGCCGCGCGACGGGCGACGGCGGCGCTCGACCGGGCCCATCCGCACATCACGTTCTCACTGTTGCACTGGGTGGTCGACACATCGTCCGACGAGCCGGCCCGCGAAGTCTTCCGGCAGGGTGCTGCCCTTCTGGCCGACCGCTACGGGGAATTGGGGCTGAGTCGACTGCTGCCGACTGACCGGGTGTGGGTAGGGGTGCGCTCGACCCGGCCCGACGCGTTCGGCGGCTTCCACCATCCGAACCAGGGGTACCGGCATGTGCAACTGGCGTCCGTGGTCACGAGGTACGGGCGGCTGAACGATCCCCGACCGGCGTCACCGGAACTGGTGGCGCTCGACCTCCTCCGTAGCTACGCGCACGACTGCCTGCACTGGGGGTCGTTCCGGGAGTACCGGCTCCAAGGCGAGCAAGTGATCCGGAGCTGTTACGGCATCAACCGCCGCGACCAGCACGGCCGGACGTACTCGTCCCAGGACAGGAGCGATGCTTCCTCGACGCGGAATCTCGGCATCGTGATGGAGGGGGCCACGGATCGGGAGGCCCGGATGATCTCCGCTGCGGTGGCCGACCGTCTCGGCCTGGCCGAACGCATCGCGGCAGCCGATCGCCTGGCGTTCCGCGACACCACGGGACGGCTGGAGCCGAGCGATTTCGACCACGCAGAGCCTGGTGTTGCCACCCGCTTCCACCTGGCCATGGCCGGATATGAGCACGGCGTAGGCGCTCGCTACCGGCGCTTCCTCGCCGACATGGGCGGCCCGGAGGCGGACACGCTGCATGCGCTGATCATCGCGGCGGTGATCAGCGGCAATCTGTTCGGCCTTTCGAGCTGGCTCGATCAGCGGCACGGCCCCGAGGCTTTCCGTCGCACCTTCCGCTCGTCTGCCTACTCGGGGCCTGACCCCGATGAATGGACGACCACGGCAAGTCGTGCCTGATCCTTCGTGCTCAGCAGTCTCGTGCCCTGACTCTTCGAGTCGGCCGGCAAGCGCGACCGGCAGGTCCGCTGGGGTGGGCCCGCCCACAACCGGACCGAACCGTTCGCCTCGCGCAGGAGGTCGGGTGGGCCGATTTCCTGCGCGTTCAGGTGCTGCAAGCGACCATCACTTCGACTACGAGAACAGCCGCGCTGGACGCGCCGTCGCACGTCCACCTGGCCTACCGGCCGGGCGTTCGGGAGGTCTGAACGGTGGGTTCGCGTCGCCCCGTCGAGCACCGGCTCGACGGGGCGACGTGCTGCTCAGGGGGTGGCGGTGAGGTGGTCGAACTCGCCGGCCTTGGCGCCCTGGAGGAACGTGGCGAACTTGAGGGGCGTGGTGCGGACGATGACGTCTCCCTCATCGGACTCCCGGAGCTCAACTACCCCGTCGGCAGCCCGGACCTCAACGCATGCGTTGCTGGAGCCGGAGTAACTGGACTTCTGCCATGCGGGGCTACTCATGATTGCCCTCTATCTCCTTCTTGATGGATCGGATGAAGTCGCGCGAGTCATCTTCGGAGAGGGCTACGGACGCCATTCGATCGAGGATCTCGCGGTAGCTTGCAAGGTCGGAGGGTGCATCGAAGAGCGGACACCCGAAGCTGATGTCGATCTGCACTGTGTCCAACTCGGGCACCGGACCGGCGATATAGACGAAGTTCTCGCTGGGGCCGGGCAGCGATTCGATCTTAAACGGCACGACCCGAACTGAGATGCCAGGGCTCTCGGAATGGTCAATGAGGGCGCCGAGTTGCTCGGCAAGTGCCTCTGGCCCGCTGAACTGCATCCGCAGTGCGGCTTCATGGATGAACGCGGTGTAGGGCGTAGCGTCGTTGCGGATGATCTGCTGCCTCCGCAGGCGGAAGGCGAGGCGGAGATTGACGTCAGCCTGCGGCAATGGCGGGATCGCACGGGCGAACACCGAAGCGGCGTAGGCCGGAGTTTGAAGCAGTCCGGGCAGGAAGGTGATCGAGTAGGTGGCGATCCGCCGGGCATGGGCCTCGATCGCCGCCACATCGAGCAGGTCGCTGGTCAGACTCGGGCTGTACTCCTCCCACCAGCCAGTTTCTCGCTCCCGGGTCATGTCAGCGAGCGCGGCGATCAGGGGCTCGTTGCCACACGCGCAGTCCGCCGCGATCTCACGCAGACGTTCCTCGCTGACAGCCGACTTCCCATTCTCCATCTGACTCACCAAGGCAGCAGTCACCCCAAGCAGACGGGCAAGGTGGCTGCCGCCGAAGCCGGCTTGCTCTCTCATCCTCCGCAGTTCGGCGCCGAGGCGCCGCTGACGGAGGGTGGGGACTCGAAGGGCCATGGCGTCCTCTCAACAGGTGCAGAGGCCAGTGTGCCGCGCCGGTTGCCGGTGGATCCATCCGGGCTCGGCGAAGCGCGTCCCCCGATGGGAGGACACTTCTCTCGTTCGAATTTAATTAAAGAGCGGATGCGCTATCGTCGTTCACAGCTTGATCCGACGGATCGTCAGTAATGCCTGCATCCACGGCAGTAGGCGCCTGCTGCCCGCACGCCGAAGAGCAACCGCCGCCCCGGCCTGGCTCACGGCGACGACCGTCATCCCCTCCCCGCGCCACAGCCTCACGGAGGTTCCCGTGTGCACCCGTAACACCCCCTCGCTCACCCTCTCCCGCCAGGCCCTGCGGGACGCGATGACCCGTAGCGGCGGCTGGGACGCCGACAGCATCTTCAACGCCGAACTCGCCCTGATGGAGCTCGTCGTCAACGCCTGGCGGCACGGCGACACCCCCGCGCCCGTCGTCTGGTTCTCCGTCCTCGGCCGCACCCTCCGGGTCACCGTCTCCGACGAGAGCGACGCCCTCCCCCGGCGGCGAACCCCCGCCGACTCCGCCGAGTCCGGCCGGGGCCTCCAACTCGTGGAGGGCCTCACCCACCGCTGGGGCGTCGACCCGCAGAAGCGCGGCAAATCCATCTGGTACGAGCTGGACTGCCGCGCGTGACCGGCTACCCCGTCCTGCCGGAGGACCCCCGGATGCGCGACTACACCAAACCCCACCTCATGGCCCTTCTGGGCGAGTTGCACAGGCGCGGCCTGCCGCATGGGCTCCTCTGGGGGTCCGCCTTGCCGGGCGAGACCACCATCGACGGGCGCATCCTGATCGACTTCGGGAACGCTCCGGTGAGCACTTTGCTCAACCTCCTCCGCCTGCTCCGCGAACTGGACGATGACGACGAGGGAGGGCAGCCGTGAGGTTCTTCGTCGGCGCAGGCCTCCTCGCCCTCGGCGTCCTCGCGACCCTCAGGATGCCCCGCCCCGAGGCGCGCGACGAGCAGTACTGAAACACGCGAAGGCCCTCGCCCACCCAGGGCGAGGGCCTCGCGGGCATGGAGCCGGTCTTCGTCAGATCTCGTACAGATGGTGCGGGAGCGCTCGCTCCCAGACTGCTTCGAACGCGGTGGTGCACAGCGTCACGGCGTCCGGCTCTGTCGTGATCTCGTCCTCGACCACGGCGCCGTCCCCGGAGAAGTGGTGCACTCGAAGCAGCGCACCGTCGAACAGCCAGAAGTCGTTCCCGGGCAGGGGGATGCTCGTGGCCTGCCGCCGTGGCAGCCAGCGGACCTGCTCGCCGGCCGTGACGTTGGCGTGGGTGACGTAGTGCTCCCACCGGATGTACTCGGACACGGGCTCGGAGACCACCCGGGCTCGGCGAATGACCACGCCTCGCGCCACGGCGTCCGTGATCAACTGGTCATAGGGATGCCACCAGGACGCCTGGTCCTCCCAGTTGATCCGCTCACCGCGCTGCCAGGCCTCGAACCGATCCGTCGGGGCGTACGAGTCCCGCAGCTCCAGATGGACGGCGGACCGCTGGCACTGCTCAAGCAGCTCAGCGAAGCCGGGCACGCTCGATGGCATCACATGCCTCCCTGATCATGGGCACCGGCCCGTTCGCTGGGCAGGCGTTCGGTGGCGCGGTGCTGATCACTTCATTCCCAACGAGCGGCGCAGGAAGTGCAGTTCGTGGTGCAGCAGGTTTTCCACCACCGCCTCGTCCGTCGGCCGGTGGCCGGTGGCGCGCAGGGGGAGGAGCTCGTGTGGGCGGCCGGCGGCGAGGAGGGCGGCGGAGAGCCGCAGGGTGTGGGCGGGGTAGACGTTGTCGTCGGCGAGGCCCTGGATCAGCAGCAGCGGGCGGCTCAGCTTCGGTGCCTCGGCGATCAGCGAGCCGCTGTCGTAGTGCTCGGGGTGCTCGTCGGGGTGGCCGAGGAAGCGCTCCTGCCAGTGGGTGTCGTAGAACCGCCAGTCGGTGGGGGCGGCTCCGGCGGAGGCGGCGTGGAAGACATCCGGGCGGCGCAGCACCGCGAGGGCGGCGAGGTAGCCGCCGTAGGACCAGCCGCGGATGCCGACCCGGTCGAGGTCGAGCAGTCCGGGCCGCAGCCGGGCGGCCGCCCGCAGGCCCTCGACCTGGTCCGCCAGTGGGAGCGTCGCCTTGTCGCCGTACACGGCCTTCTCCCAGCGCGGCCCGCGGCCGGGGGTGCCCCGGCCGTCCACCACGAGGACCGCGAAGCCCTGGTCGGCGAACCACTGCGAGACCTGGTCCCACCAGAGGCCGCCGGTGGTGGCCTTCTGCGTCGCGGGCCCGCCGTACGGGTCGAGCAGGACGGGCAGCGGGCCGTCCCCGGGGCGGTGGCCGGCGGGGAGGAAGAGCGTGGCGCGCAGGGCGTGTGGGCCGAGCCTGAGCAGCTCGGGCGCGGCAGTGACGACGGGCGGCTCGGCGTACGAGGTGAGCGGGAGCGCCGGGCGGCCCTCGCGCAGGACGGTGGAGCGGCCGCCGGGGTGCCCGGGGGTGCGGGTGGTGAGCACCAGCGTGCCTCCGCGCCGCACGCCGGTGTGCAGGCCGGGGCCGTCGCTCAGCCGACGGATGCCCCCGTCCGGTCCGTACGTCCAGAGGTGGGTGTCGGTGGGCTCCTCGGAGGCGGTGAACAGCACCTGCTCGCCCTCCGTGCCGAGCACCGCGCGCAGCTGGAGCCCGGGCGGGGTGACCGGTTCGCCGTCGACGGTCAGGTGCCGGGTGTCGCCGAGGTCGGCGGTGTCCACCAGGGCGCCGCCCGCGGTGCGGGCGGGCAGGCCGGGCAGCAGCTCGACCCAGTGGGCGTCCCGGCGCTCGGCGAGCGGCCGGGTGGTGCCGTCCGGCTCGACGGCCACCACAAGGACGGTGCGCTGGTCGCGGCTCTGCACGGCGGCGTACGGGCCGTGGCCGTCCCAGCCGGCGGCGGTCAGGTACTCGAAGGCGGTGTGGTCCCAGCGGACCTCGGTGTCGCTGCCGTCGAGGCCGAGCAGCCGCAGCGAGACCTCGGCGTTGGCGGTGCCGGCGAGCGGGTAGCGGACGGCGCGCGGCGGGCGGTGCGGGTCGGCGGGGTCGGCCGGGAAGAGCCGGGCGAGCGGGCGGTCGTCGACCCGGGCGACCAGCAGCGCGGTGCCGTCGGGGGACCACCAGTGGCCGCGGTCGCGGTGCATCTCCTCGGCGGCGACGTACTCGGCGAGCCCGTAGGAGACGTCCTCGGCCTCGGGTTCGGCGAGCGGGCGGTCGTCGGTGCCGTCGACGCCGACCACCCGCAGGGCGCCGCCGCGGACGTAGGCGATCCGGCGCCCGGTCGGGTCGAGCCTGGGGTCCTGTGGCGGGCCGGGGACGGGGACGGCGCGGACGGTGCCGGCGGCGGTGTCGGCCAGCCACAGGGCGCCGTCCAGGGCGAAGGCGGCGAGCGTGCCGGCGGCGTCGGTGCTGTAGGCGGCGATGCCCTCGTCGGCGCCCAGCGCGGCCGGGTCGGCGAGCAGCCGTTCCTGGCCGGTGGCGGTGTCCAGGGCCCAGAGGCAGGCGAGCGGGTCGGTGCCGGAGCGGCCGCGCAGGAAGAGCACGGTGGCGCCGTCCGCCGAGGGCTCGGGCCGGGTGGGGACGCCGAGGGTGAAGCGCCGGGTGCGGGCCAGCTGGCGGGGTAAGGAGGGGGTCGTCATGCCGGGCACCATAGGCACGGCCGACGGGCTCCTGTCGAGCGGGAAAAGCACTCGGGGCCGCCGCGGATCCTGGAATCCACGGCGGCCCCGGAGCGGGCGGGGACGGGCGTCAGTGCACGTCGCCCATGAGGGCCTGGACCTTCTTGCGGTAGGTGAAGATGGCGAACCCGGCGAGGGCCGCGAGCGACGCCTGCATCGCGATGATCCCGGTGCCGTTGAGGCTGACGCCGGCCAGCGAGAGCAGGCTGGTGGTGCAGTCACCGGCGGTGACGGCGAGGAACCAGACGCCCATCATCTGGGAGGCGTACTTGCGCGGCGCCATCTTGGTGGTGACCGAGAGGCCGACCGGGGAGAGGCAGAGCTCACCGATGGTCTGGATCAGGTAGATCGAGACGAGCCAGAGCGGGGAGACCAGGGTGCCGTTGTCCGCCATGGTCATCGGGATGATGAAGACGAAGAACGAGACGCCGACCAGGAGCAGGCCGATCGAGAACTTCACGATGGTGTTCGGCTCCTTGTCCCGGCGGGACAGCCAGAGCCACAGCCAGGCGAAGACCGGCGCGAACGCCATCACGAACAGCGGGTTCAGCGACTGGTACCAGGTGGCCGAGAAGCCGAGGCCGAACAGGGAGTCCGCGGTCTTCTTGTCCGCGAACAGGGAGAGCGTCGACCCGCCCTGGTCGTAGATCATCCAGAAGATCGCGGCCGCGGCGAAGAACCAGATGTACGCGGACATCTTGGACTGTTCGTCGGCGGTCAGGTCCTTGTCGCGCTTGATCCGGGTCAGCACGGTGATCGGGATCAGCAGACCGGCGATGGTCAGCGGGACGAGGGCCCAGTTCAGCGTGTAGACGCCCAGGCCGGCCACGACGCCGTAGAAGGCGGCGACGCCGAGCACCGTCAGGCCGGCCTTCTTCAGCAGGCGCTTGCGCTCCTCGGGCAGCAGCGGGTTGGGGACCTCGCTGCTCACCGGGTTCAGGTGGCGGCTGCCGAGCAGGAACTGGGTCAGGCCGAGGGCCATGCCGATCGCGGCCAGACCGAAGCCCAGGTGCCAGTTGTACTCCTTGCCGATCGTCCCGATGACGAACGGGGCGACGAAGGCACCGAGGTTGATGCTCATGTAGAAGACGGTGAACCCACCGTCGCGGCGCGGGTCCTCGGGGCCGTTGTAGAGCTGGCCGACCATCGTGGAGATGTTGGCCTTCAGCAGCCCGGAACCGAGCGCGACCAGGAGCAGGCCGAGGAAGAACGCCGCCTGGCCCGGGACGGCCAGCGCGATGTGGCCGGACATGATCACGAACCCGGCGATGGCGACGGTCTTGCGGGCGCCCCAGACCCGGTCGCCGAACCAGCCGCCCGGGTAGGCCATGAGGTAGACCATCGAGACGTAGACGGAGTAGATCGCCGTCGCCGTCGTCGCCTTCATGGCGAGGCCGCCGCCCTGGCTGCCGACGGCGGCGTCGGCGCCACCGGAGACCAGGTAGTAGATGAGCAGGGCGCGCATGCCGTAGTAGGAGAAGCGCTCCCACATCTCGGTCATGAACAGCGTGGCGAGACCTCGGGGATGCCCGAGGAAGGTCTTGCCGCTGGGAGATGCCGACGTCGCGTCGGTGTCCAGGGTCTTAGACGCCATGAGTAGTGGTTCCTTGCCTGACAGCGTCCGCGTAGGGGGGTGGGCGGCGGACGTGGACCAAACCACTCTACGTGGCGACATTTGGCTCTATCAGATGACAAAAGTCTTGAATCAGGTATGTGAATGGCAAAGTTGGCGACAAATCTGCCCGATCTATCGATGGTAGATGGGCGTGTCTTCCTTCGGTTTCAAGATCCAACAGGCGATTCTTCACCGAAGGGCCGGTCTGTTGCGCCCTGTTGAGCCCGATTGCGGCCTTGTATAACGATCACGCTCTGTGAACTACCTCACAGGGCGTACGGGGATACCCCGGCGGACTACCATCACCACATGACCTGTGTGCTGCTCGCCGAGGACGATCCGGCGATCTCCGAACCGCTCGCCCGGGCCCTGCGACGCGAGGGCTATGAGGTGCTCGTCCGCGAGGACGGTCCGACCGCACTCGCCGCCGGCCTCACCGAGGAGGTCGACCTCGTCGTCCTGGACCTCGGCCTGCCCGAGATGGACGGCCTGGAGGTCTGCCGCCGCCTGCGTGCCGACGGCAAGAGCTGCCCCGTCCTGGTGCTCACCGCCCGCGCGGACGAGGTGGACACCGTGGTCGGCCTGGACGCCGGTGCCGACGACTACGTCACCAAGCCCTTCCGCCTGGCCGAACTGCTCGCCCGCGTCCGGGCCCTGCTCCGGCGCGGCAACGTCGACCAGCTCACCACCGGCGCGCACGGGGTGAAGATCGACATCGAGTCCCACCGCGCCTGGCTCGGCGACGAGGAGCTCACCCTCTCCGCCAAGGAGTTCGAGCTGCTGCGCGTCCTGGTCCGGGACGCCGGCCGGGTGGTCACCCGCGAGGAGATCATGCGGCAGGTCTGGGACACCACGTGGTGGACCTCCACCAAGACCCTGGACATGCACATCTCCTGGCTCCGCAAGAAGCTCGGCGACGACGCGGCCAACCCGCGCTACATCGCCACCGTGCGCGGCGTGGGGTTCCGGTTCGAGAAGAATTGACCCTGACGGAGACCGGGCCCTCGGCCCGCGGCGGCGGAACACCCCGGGGAGCGGCAGCGTGAAGCGCAGGATGATCAACTCGCTGCTGGGCGTCGTCCTGGTGGTCGTCGTGGTGTTCTGCGTGCCGCTCGCCCTGGTCGAGAAGCGGACCATCGTCAACTCGGCCCAGGACCGGGTGGACGCCGCCGCCGTCCGGGTGCTCGCCCTGGTCGAGAGCCGGCTCGCCGCGGGCGAGCCGGTCACCGGGCGGGCCTTCGAGAGCCAGGTCACCGAGGGCAGCTACGTCGAGGTGCAGGTGCCCGGCCAGCCGGTGGTCTCCGCCGGCGAGCGCCCGGCCGGGAACCACCTGCTGAAGGCCGTCGAGCGGGGCAACAGCGGCGAGACCGTCACCGTCGAGCAGTCCCGCGAGGACGTCGACCACGAGATCGCCAACAACCTGCTGCTGCTCGGCGTGGTCGCCCTGCTGGCCGTCCAGGCCGCGGTGGCGCTCGCCGTCTGGCAGGCCAAGCGGCTCGCCCGGCCGCTCACCGACCTCGCCGAGACCGCCGAGCGGCTCGGCTCCGGCGACCCGCGCCCGCGCGACCGCCGCTACGGGGTGCCCGAGCTCGACCGGGTCGCCGAGGTGCTGGACACCAGTGCCGAGCGGATCGCCCGGATGCTCACCGCCGAGCGCCGGCTCGCCGCCGACGCCTCGCACCAGCTGCGCACCCCGCTCACCGCGCTCTCCATGCGGCTGGAGGAGATCACCGCCCTCGCCGAGGAGCCGGAGACGGTCAAGGAGGAGGCGACCATCGCCCTCCAGCAGGTCGAGCGGCTCACCGACGTGGTCCAGCGGCTGCTCACCACCCAGCGCGACCCGCGCAGCCCCACCGCCGTCGCCTTCGACCTGGACGAGGTGATCAAGCAGCAGGTGGAGGAGTGGGGCCCGACGCTGCGGGAGCAGGGCCGGGTGCTCTCCCTGGAGGGGCTGCACGGGGTCACCGCGGTCGGCACCCCGGGGACGGTCGCCCAGGTGCTGGCCACCCTGATCGAGAACTCGCTGATGCACGGCGCCGGGACGATCACCCTGCGGATCCGGCCCTCCGGCACCTCGGTGGTGGTCGAGGTCCAGGACCAGGGCGCCGGTGTGCCGCCGGACCTCGGCAACCGGGTGTTCGAGCGCGCGGTCAGCGGGCGCAACTCCACCGGCATCGGGTTGGCCGTCGCCCGCGACCTCGCGGAGGCGGACGGCGGGCGGCTCGAACTGCTCTCGCTGAAGCCGGCGGTGTTCGCGCTCTTCCTCGGACGCAGCCACCAGGACTGAGGGCCTGAGGCCGGCCGGGGCACGGCAGGATCCGGCAGGAAGATCCGGCAGGGGTATACGGCCGGGGATGCGGCGAGCCCCGGCGGCCGGGTTCGGCGAGCCGGGGCTGCGCGGGGTACGAGGGCGGTGCGAGGACCGCGGGGCCTACTCGGCCTTGGCGAGCCGGATCCGCTCGGTGGCCAGCATCAGCTCGGCCTGCGCGGCCAGCTCCTGGCCGGCGGCGGCGCCCACCGACTGCTGGGCGGGCAGCTCGACGGTCTCCGGCACGGCCTTGAACACCCAGGTGCGGTACGAGACGAAGCGGAACACGGTGGCCACGGCGAGGCCGATCACCTTGGCGCCGATCTGCTCGTAGTGCGAGCGCAGGTCGAGCACGTACACCGAGAAGCCGAGGACGCCGGTCTCGATCAGCATGCCGATGCCGCTGTAGACCAGGAAGAGCGTGATCTCCCGCTTGCGGGAGGCGGCGTCGCGGTCCCGGTAGAGCCAGTAGCGGTAGCCCAGGTAGTTGGTCGCGATCGCGATCACCGTCGCGACGATGTTCGACCGCACCGAGGCCAGGCCCATGCCGTTGAGGCAGACCCAGAACACGGCGAAGTTGACCACCACGCCGCTCAGGCCGACGATGCCGAACTTCACCACTTCGCCCTTGAGCCCACGCAGCTTCTGCGCGAGTGAGGGTTCCGAAGCCGCGTTCGTCGCCATACCGGAGTGCCTCCATGTGCCTGCTGGTCGAAAGGGCCGGTCGCGGTCGCGCGGCCGCCCCTTGAGCCCTGCGTGCACGCACATGATCGGACCGCGCAGACCAGGACCTAGCCGTCCAGGCTACCCGCTTCCATCGAACGGCTCAGCCCCCAGGGCGCCAGGTTGACATCTACGCGCGTCCGCTCCAGCGGCCCCACCTGCGGCTCCACCGCCCCCGACCGGCCCGGATATCCTGGGCCGCGTGACTTCCCCGGGCAATGTGAATTTTCCAGTGGTGGGCATGATCGGTGGCGGGCAGCTGGCCCGCATGGCACACCAGGCGGGCATCCCGCTCGGGGTCAGGTTCAAACTCCTCGCCGACACGCCCCAGGACTCCGCCGCACAGGTGGTCTCCGACGTCGTCCTCGGTGACTACCGCGACCTCGACACCCTGCGCGCCTTCGCCGCCGGCTGCGACGTGATCACCTTCGACCACGAACACGTCCCCACCGAGCACCTGCGGGCCCTGGAGGCCGACGGCATCGCCGTCCGCCCCGGCCCGGAGGCGCTGGTCAACGCCCAGGACAAGGGCGTGATGCGGGCCAAGCTGGACTCCATCGACGTGCCCTGCCCCCGGCACCGGCTCGTCGCCGACCCGGCCGACGTGACCGCCTTCGCGAACGAGGGCACCGGCTACCCGGTCGTCCTGAAGACCGTCCGCGGCGGCTACGACGGCAAGGGCGTCTGGGTCGTCGACGACGAGGAGCAGGCGCACGCCCCGTTCCTGGCCGGCGTCGCGGTGCTGGCCGAGGAGAAGGTCGACTTCGTCCGCGAGCTGGCCGCCAACGTCGTCCGCTCGCCCAGCGGCCAGGCCGTCGCCTACCCGGTGGTGGAGAGCGTCCAGGAGAACGGCGTCTGCGCCGAGGTCACCGCCCCCGCGCCGGACCTCGACCCGGCCCTGTCCGACGAGGCCCAGCAGCTCGCCCTGCGGATCGCCGGGGACCTCGGCATCGTCGGCCACCTCGCCGTCGAGCTGTTCCAGACCCGCGACGGCCGCATCCTCGTCAACGAGCTGGCCATGCGCCCGCACAACTCCGGGCACTGGACCCAGGACGGCGCCGTCACCTCGCAGTTCGAGAACCACCTGCGGGCCGTCCTCGACCTCCCGCTGGGCGACCCCCGCCCGCGCGCCAGGTGGACCGTCATGGTCAACGTCCTCGGCGGCGACTACCCGGACATGTACCACCCCTTCCTGCACTGCATGGCCCGCGACCCCGGGCTGCGGATCCACATGTACGGGAAGGACGTGAAGCCCGGCCGCAAGGTCGGCCACGTCAACGTCTTCGGGGACGACCTCGAAGACGTCCGCGAGCGCGCCCGCCACGCGGCCGCCTACCTGCGAGGAACGATCACCGAATGACCAACCCCCTCATCGGCATCGTGATGGGCTCGGACTCCGACTGGCCGGTCATGGAGGCCGCCGCCCAGGCCCTGGACGAGTTCGAGGTCCCGTACGAGGTGGACGTCGTCTCCGCCCACCGGATGCCCCGCGAGATGGTCGCGTACGGCGAGCAGGCCCACGGGCGCGGCCTGAAGGCGATCATCGCGGGCGCCGGCGGCGCGGCCCACCTGCCGGGCATGCTCGCCTCGGTCACCCCGCTGCCCGTCATCGGCGTGCCGGTGCCGCTGCGGTACCTGGACGGCATGGACAGCCTGCTGTCGATCGTCCAGATGCCGGCCGGCGTGCCGGTGGCGACCGTCTCGGTGGCCGGCGCGCGCAACGCCGGCCTGCTCGCGGTGCGGATGCTCGCCGCCTTCGACCCCGAGCTCACCGAGAAGATGACCGACTTCCAGGCCGAACTGAACAACCAGGCCACCGAGAAGGGCCGGAAGCTGCGCGCCAAGGTGGCCGGTTCCGCGTCCTTCGGCTTCGGCAAGTAGTTCGGCCACCCGCGGGCGTGGGGTAGAACAGCACGCATGACCGCTGACCTGGACTCCCCCACCCCGCTGGACCGCGCCCGCGCCCTGCTGCGCACCGCCCCCGTGGTGGACGGCCACAACGACCTCCCCTGGGCGATGCGCGAGCAGGCCGGGTACGACCTCGGCGCGCTCGACCTCGCCGCCGACCAGAGCGACCGGCTGCACACCGACCTCGCCCGCCTCGCGGAGGGCGGCGTCGGCGCCCAGTTCTGGTCCGTCTACGTCCCCTCCTCGCTGGCCGGCGACCACGCCGTGAGCGCCACCCTGGAGCAGATCGACTTCGTCCACGCCCTGGTGGAGCGCTACCCGGACCGGCTGCGCCTGGCCCGTACCGCCGCCGACATGGAGGCCGCCCGCGCCGAGGGCCGGATCGCCTCCCTGATGGGCGCCGAGGGCGGCCACTCCATCGACTGCTCGCTGGCCACCCTGCGCGCCCTGTACGAGCTGGGCGTCCGGTACCTGACGCTCACCCACAACGACAACGTGCCGTGGGCGGACTCCGCGACCGACAAGCCGGCGGCCGGCGGGCTGACCCGGTTCGGCGAGGAGGTCGTCCGGGAGATGAACCGGCTCGGCATGCTGGTCGACCTCTCGCACGTCTCCGCCGACACCATGCGCGACGCCCTGCGGGTGACCGAGGCGCCGGTGGTCTTCTCCCACTCCTCCTCGCGCGCGGTCTGCGACCACCCGCGCAACATCCCGGACGACGTGCTCGCCCAGCTGTCCGCCAACGGCGGCGTGGCGATGGCGACCTTCGTGCCGAAGTTCATCCTGCCCGCCGCCATCGAGTGGACCGTCGCCGCGGACGGGAACATGCGCGCCCACGGCTTCCACCCGCTGGACACCACCCCGCCGGCCATGGAGCGCCAGCGCGCCTTCGAGGCCGCCAACCCGCGCCCGATCGCCACCCCGGCCACCGTCGCCGACCACCTCGACCACATGCGCGAGGTGGCCGGCATCGACCACATCGGCATCGGCGGCGACTTCGACGGCACCGCCTTCCTGCCGGACGGCCTGGACTCGGTGGCCGGCTACCCCAACCTGGTCGCCGAACTCCTCGGCCGCCACTGGTCGGAGGCCGACCTGGCCAAGCTCACCTGGCACAACGCCGTCCGCGTCCTGCGCGACGCCGAGTCGGCGGCCGCCGGGCTGCGGGCGGGCCGCCGCCCGTCCATCGCCACCATCGCGCAGCTGGACGGCCCCTCGGCCTAGACGGACAGGCCCTAACCGAGGCGCGGGATCTCGATGGCCGGGCACCTGTCCATCACCATGGCCAGCCCGGCCTCCCGGGTCCGCCCGTAGGCGGCCTCGTCCACCACGCCCAGCTGGAACCAGACCGCCTTCGCCCCGGCGGCGACCGCCTGGTCGGCCACCTCCCCGGCCAGCGCGCTGTTCACGAACACGTCCACCACGTCGACCGGGAACGGGATCTCGGCGAGCGAGGCGTAGCCCCGCTCGCCGAGGACCGTCTCGGCCTTCGGGTGCACGGGCACGATCCGCTTGCCGTACTCCTGGAGCACCCGGGCCACCCCGTACGCGGCCCGGGCGGTGTTGGTGGACAGGCCCACCACCGCCCAGGTGTCACCGGTGCGGGTGAGGATCTCGCGGACCGCCGCGTCGTCGCCGTAGCTCGTCATGCCGGTGGGAACGCCGGGCGGCGGTGCGGGATTCCTGCCCGGTCAGCTCGGGCGGCCCAGGGCGCGGTAGGTCCAGCCGGCGGCGCGCCAGGCCTCGGCGTCCAGGACGTTGCGGCCGTCGAGGAGGCGGCGTTCGGCGACCACGGCGCCGAGGACGGCCGGGTCCAGCTCGCGGAACTCGGACCACTCGGTGAGGTGGAGGACGACGTGGGCGCCCTCGGCGGCCTCCAGGGCGGAGTGGGCGTAGGCGAGGGAGGGGAACATCTTGCGGGCGTTGTCCACGGCCTTGGGGTCGTAGACGGTGACCTGGGCGCCCTGGAGCTGGATCTGGGCGGCCACGTTGAGGGCGGGGGAGTCCCGGATGTCGTCCGAGTTGGGCTTGAAGGCGGCGCCGAGGACGGCGACCCGGCGGCCCAGGAAGCCGCCGCCGCACTGCTCGCGGGCCAGCTCGACCATCCGGGAGCGGCGCCGCATGTTGATCGAGTCGACCTCGCGCAGGAAGGTCAGCGCCTGGTCGGCGCCGAGTTCGCCGGCCCGGGCCATGAACGCGCGGATGTCCTTGGGCAGGCAGCCGCCGCCGAAGCCGAGCCCGGAGTTGAGGAACTTGCCGCCGATCCGCTCGTCGTAGGCGAGCGCCTTGCTGAGCTGGGTGACGTCCGCGCCGGCCGCCTCGCAGACCTCGGCCATCGCGTTGATGAAGGAGATCTTGGTGGCCAGGAAGGAGTTGGCGGCCGCCTTGACCAGTTCGGCGGTCGCGTAGTCGGTGACCATGAACGGCACCCCGGCCGCGATCGGCTCCGCGTACACCTCGCGCAGCAGCCGCTCGGCCCGCTCGCTGTGGGCGCCGACCACGATCCGGTCCGGCCGCAGAGTGTCCCGCACGGCGAAGCCCTCGCGCAGGAACTCCGGGTTCCAGGCGAGTTCGGCGCCCTCGCCGACCGGCGCCAGCGCGGCCAGCCGCTCGGCCAGCCGGGCCGCCGAGCCGACCGGGACGGTCGACTTGCCGACCACCAGGGCGGGGCGGGTCAGGTGCGGCGCGAGCTCGTCCAGCGCGGTGTCGACGTACGACATGTCGGCGGCGAACTCGCCCTTGCGCTGCGGGGTGTTGACGCAGATGAAGTGCACGTCGCCGAACTCGGCGGCCTCCTGGGCGGAGGTGGTGAAGCGCAGCCGTCCGGTCGAACCCTCGTGCCCTGCCACGTGCTTGAGCAGCAGTTCGGACAGCCCGGGCTCGTACATCGGGACCCGCCCTGCGGTCAGCATGGCGATCTTGTCCGGGTCGATGTCCAGGCCCAGCACCTCGAAGCCGAACTCGGCCATCGCGGCGGCGTGCGTGGCGCCGAGGTAGCCGGTGCCGATCACGGAGATGCGGAGGGTCACGGGTTCTCCTTGGATGCGGACGCGACCAGTACGGATGCCCTGATGCTATCCGCCCGCCGGGGGCGCCCCGGGATCACCTGCACGCCGGAGGGGCCGTCCCGCCGGTCGTCCCCGGGGCGCGGACATGAACGACCGGGCGGCCGCTGGACGCTAGGCAGCCGCAGGTCGGCGCCCTAGGATCTCTACTGAACGGTAGTTAACCGCGGATTCGACTCGCACCGGGCGTCGATCGGACCTCGATCGGGCCTCGCCCGGGCGTCGGTCACTGAACGACGAGGCAGGCATCATGGCGGGCAGCGCAGGGGCGGCTGACTTCGATCTCTTCCGGATCTCCGAGGAGCACGGGATGCTCCGTGAGGCGGTGCGTTCGCTGGCCGAGGCGAAGATCGCTCCGTTCGCGGCGGAGGTGGACGAGCAGGGGCGGTTCCCGCAGGAGGCGTTGGACGCGCTGCGGGGCAACGACCTGCACGCGGTGCACGTGCCGGAGGAGTACGGCGGTGCGGGGGCGGACGCGCTGGCGACGGTGATCGTGATCGAGGAGGTGGCGCGGGT
>NZ_JBHUAL010000188.1:0-18741 GCF_042789775.1 Kitasatospora sp. NPDC056800
CCCCTCCCTGTTTTTTTTTTTGTGGGGGGGTCTTTTTTTTTTTTAACCCCCCCGGGCCCCCCCCCCCGGGGGGGGGGCGGGCCCCTTCCGCTGTGCGCGCCCGGGCGCGCTCTCGTAGCTTTGTGCACAGGCTGTGGACAAGGCACCGGCCGCGGACGCCCGTCCGCGGCCGACGGCGGAGGGCGGACGTGATGACGGCGGTATTCGGCGTGGACATCGGCGGCTCGGGGATCAAGGGCGCGCCCGTCGACCTCGCCCGGGGCGTGCTCGCCGAGGAGCGCCGGAAGGTGCTCACCCCGCAGCCGTCCGCCCCCGAGGCCGTGGTCGCCGCCGTCTGCGAGGTGGTCCGCCACTTCGACCACCAGGGCCCGGTCGGGCTGACCTTCCCCGGCGTGGTCGTCGACGGTCACACCAGGACGGCCGCCAACGTGGACAAGGGCTGGATCGGCCTGGACGCGGCGGGCCTCTTCCGCCAGGCGCTCGGCATGCCCGCGACCGTCCTGAACGACGCGGACGCGGCCGGGCTGGCCGAACTGACCCACGGTGCCGGGCGGGGCGAGTCGGGCGTGGTCCTGGTGCTCACCTTCGGCACCGGCATCGGCAGCGCCCTGTTCGTCGACGGGACGCTGGTGCCCAACACCGAGCTGGGCCACCTGGAGCTGCGCGGCAAGGACGCCGAGCGCCGGGCCTCCTCGGCCGCCAAGGAGCGGCACGGGCTGGACTGGGAGCAGTGGGCCGGGCGGGTCGACGAGTACCTGGACCTGGTGGAGATGCTCTTCTCGCCGGGGCTGATCGTGATCGGCGGCGGGGTGAGCCGCAAGCACGAGAAGTTCCTGCCGCTGCTGAAGGACCGCCGGGCACGGGTGGTGCCGGCGGAGCTGCGCAACGACGCGGGCATCGTCGGGGCCGCCATGGCGGCGGCCCGGGCCGAGGGCTGAGGGGCGCTCGCGCGGCGCCGCCGCTCAGCGGGAGCGCTGGATCCGGCGCTGGGCGACGAACCGGGCGAGCACGATCAGCGCGGCCAGCCCGGTACCGGAGAACAGCCAGCCGGCCCGCAGCGCCAGCCCGGTCGCCAGCGAGACCACCTGGGCGGTGACGCCCGGGGAGCCCACCGGTTCGAGCAGCAGCAGCGCGAGGGCGAAGGCGATCGGCCCGCTGATCGGTGCGGCCAGCAGGTCGGCGTAGCGCACCCGGACGGCGAGCTGGAAGCAGACCACCAGGTAGCCGAGGCCGAACAGCCAGCCCAGGCCGTCGAACAGCAGCCGGTCCACGCCCGCCACCGCGAGCGTCGCCAGGACGGCGACCAGCCCGGTGCCGATGGCCGTCAGCCGGGTCGGCCGGCCGGTGCGCCGCCGCCCGTACAGCGGCTCGTCGCCGCGCCCGCGCAGCGGCAGGCGCAGGCGCGGCCGGGGGGCGGCCGGGCGCGCGGCGGACGGGCCGGCCGAAGGGCGCGGGCGGGAGCCGGGGGCGGGTCCGGAGGGGGCTCCGGCGGTCTCGGGAGCCCGGCCTGGACCGGGGACGGCGGCTGCGGCCGCGCCGGTCGGCGGACGGCGTCTGGGCCCTGGCGGCTGGGTACGGATGCTCTGCTCCACCCGCCCAACGTACGGTCCGATCATCGCCACACTGTGTAATGGACCGTTCAGGTCTTGTCCCGTGTCTCCGGACGGAGTACTGATGTGATCGTCACTCAGGTCGTCGCGCAGGTCGGCTGACCTGCCCGATCGAGTCGGCACACGACGACCACCGGATCCGTTCACGGGTCTCTCCACGGGGGAACAGCATGACCGATTTCACCTTCGAACGGCTCGACCACGTCCAGCTCGACATCCCGGCCGGCGCCGAGGACGAGTGCCGCGCCTTCTGGTCCGGAGTGCTCGGCATGACCGAGCCGGCGAAGCCGCCGGTGCTGGCCGCCCGCGGCGGCTGCTGGTTCCGCGGCGGCGGGGTCGAGGTGCACCTGGGCGTGGCCCCGGACTTCCGTCCGTCCCGCAAGGGGCACCCGGGCATCCTGGTCCGTTCGCTGGACGCCCTCGCCGACCGCCTCGCCGCGCACGGCCACCCGGTGACCTGGGACGACAACCTGCCCGGCCACCGGCGCTTCTACGCCGACGACAAGCTGGGCAACCGGCTGGAGTTCCTGGAGCCCCGGGCGGCGCCGACCGAGGAGTGAGGCGGAGCGGGGGCTGCCCGTAGACTTGGGGGTCGGCCCGTACGGTGCCGACCCAACTCCTCCAAGCCCACGGGACTGCGCTTCATGTCGCTCACGATCGGAATCGTCGGCCTGCCGAACGTCGGCAAGTCGACCCTGTTCAACGCCCTGACCAAGAACGACGTGCTGGCGGCCAACTACCCGTTCGCCACCATCGAGCCGAACGTCGGCGTGGTGGGCGTCCCGGACGCGCGGCTGGCCAAGCTCGCCGAGATCTTCGGCTCCCAGCGCATCCTCCCGGCCACCGTCGACTTCGTCGACATCGCCGGCATCGTGCGCGGCGCCAGCGAGGGCGAGGGCCTGGGCAACAAGTTCCTCGCCAACATCCGCGAGTCCGACGCGATCTGCCAGGTCGTGCGCGCCTTCACCGACCCGGACGTGGTGCACGTGGACGGCAAGGTGTCGCCCAAGGACGACATCGAGACCATCCACACCGAGCTGATCCTGGCCGACCTCCAGACCATCGAGAAGGTCCTGCCGCGGCTCCAGAAGGAGGCGCGCCTCAAGAAGGACGCCGCCCCCGTGCTGGCCGCCGCCGAGGCCGCGCAGGCGATCCTGGAGACCGGCAAGACCCTCTTCGAGGCCGGCTTCGACACCGCCCCGATCCGCGACCTCCACCTGCTGACCGCCAAGCCCTTCCTCTACGTCTTCAACGTGGACGAGGCCGAGCTGGCCGACGAGGACTTCAAGGACGCCCAGCGCGAGCTGGTCGCCCCGGCCGAGGCGATCTTCCTGAACGCCAAGATCGAGTCCGAGCTGATCGAGCTGGACGACGCCGAGGCCCTGGAGCTGCTCCAGTCCATGGGCCAGGAGGAGCCCGGCCTCGCCACCCTCGCCCGGGTCGGCTTCAACACCCTCGGCCTCCAGACCTACCTGACGGCCGGCCCCAAGGAAACCCGCGCCTGGACCATCAAGAAGGGCGCCACCGCCCCCGAGGCCGCCGGAGTCATCCACACCGACTTCCAGAAGGGCTTCATCAAGGCCGAGGTGATCTCCTTCGCCGACCTGGTCGAGACCGGCTCCATCGCCGAGGCCCGCGCCAAGGGCAAGGCCCGCATCGAGGGCAAGGAGTACGTCATGCAGGACGGCGACGTCGTGGAGTTCCGCTTCAACGTCTGACCGGTTAGCGCAACTCCCGTACAAGGGGTCGGACTTCCAGGGGAAGTCCGACCCCTTCGGCGTACCTGCCCAGGTGTCGTAAGCCCACGGGGCATCCTTCCGCAGCCTGGTCCAGGCCGCGCGATTATACGCGGGTAAGAGAAGTTGTGTGTCGAGATCCTTACTCCTCCCTCACGATTGGTCGCACACTGCGATCCTGATCGCGACAGGCCACTCCGGTGGGTTTCATGGCTTGAGGAGGGGGGCTGGGTATGTCCAGCCTGAATGAGAGGCCGGCGGCCGCCACGTTTGATGTTGAGGCATTGGTCACGGCGGCGTGGAACGGTGAGATTCGCGTGCCGCATTTTCAGCGGGGTTTCCGATGGGCGCGTGAGGATGTTCGGCGCCTGTTCGACAGCATAGTGAAGGGATACCCGGTGGGTAGCCTTCTCCTGTGGGAGCGTCCTGCTGCCGAGCAGCGTGTCAGTCTGGGGGCATTGCGTATCGACGCTCCCGCCACGGATGCGGCCCAATGGGTCGTAGACGGCCAGCAGCGAATCACGGCACTGGCGAATGCGTTGGATTCGTCAGGTCAGGCTGATCAGCGATTTGCACTCTCGTACAACCTGCGGACGGGAGCATTCATTTCGTCCCCGCTCTCGCCGGACCCCTTGATCATTCCATTGCCGGTGGTGTTCGATCTCCAGCAGATCCTCAAATGGTTCGCGCGGCATCCAGAGATCGCCGACTACCTTGACGCCGCGACCAGTGTGACGAAACGGATCCGCCAATTTCCGATTCCCGCTTATGTCGTCAAACAGGGCAGCCCGGACGTCCTGCAGGACATTTTCGACCGCATGAACAACTACGGGAAGAGACTCAAGCGTGCCGAGGTGTTCTCGGCCCTATATGCGGGTGATGAGGCGAAGCAGGACGAGACTCTCACGATCGAGCGGATCGCCCACGGGATCAATGTCGAGCGGCAGTTTGGTGGGATTGACGACGATACTATCCTGAGGGCGATCCTGGCCCGGCGTGGCCCTGATGTCACACGGGATATCCACCATGAATTCGAGGATGGTCGTGAGGATCGCGACGCGGCCTACAAGGCGGGCGAGGAAGCCCTGCTGCGAGCCGTGACGTTCGTCCAGGAGAAGGTGGGCGTCCCGCACTTCCAGTTGTTGCCCTATCGTTTCCTCCTGGTGGTGTTGTCGCGCTTCTTCGCTCATCACCCTGACCCCGGGCCGGATGCTTTGGATGCCCTCAGGCGCTGGTTCTGGCGTGCCTCGGTAGTGGGGCCCTACATCTTCCGCGGCAGCGCCACGGGGGCGATGAGGACTCAAAACTACAAAATTTCTCCCCGTTCGATGAGTGAATCGCTGCAAGGCCTCATCGACGTGGTCGAGAGATCCGAGCGTTCCGTTCCCAATGCGGCGCGCCTTCGGACGAATGAGGGAGCCGGCAAGATCATCCTGTGTTCACTCTGGGCCCTGGGGCCGCGCGACCTGGTGGCGGCGGACAGTATCGAACAGCCCCGCCTGGCTCGCTCTATCGGCGATTCCAATACCGCGGCCACGGCGATCGGCTACATCGTCAACCCCAGAAATGTGGGAAGTAGCCACAGGTTCTCGGCCGGGAATCGGATCATTCTCAGTTCGGATAAACTCCCCGCCAATGAGGTGGACAGCCTTATCGCTATGCAGCCGATGCATCTCGGGGATGCCGAATGGAGGGATATTCTCGCATCTCATGCGATCACCATCGATATGGCTGCCATGCTTGCCGCGGGGAGGACGGTAGAGTTCCTCAAGTTGCGCGAACAGGCCGTCCAGGAGAGTCTTCAGAATTTCCTTACCGAGATGTGCGGTTGGAATTTCGAGACCATTGAGGCATTGCTGGATCGGCAGGGAGACGAGAATGAATCCGGAGTGACGGACTGACGCTCCGGGTGCCCGCGGCGGTGGTGGTGATACTGGTTCGGTGCTGATCCTATGGCGTCCGGAAGTGTGACTTCCTGGGTCGCAACGGTGTGGTGGAGTTCCGCTGCAACGTCTGACGGCCGGCCGCCGCCGCGTACCCGGACCGCCCGGGCCCCGTGTTCGTACGGGGTCCGGGCGGTGCGGTGTTTCCGGGGTCAGCCGACGGTGACGGTGAGGAGGCCGTCGGGGGCGGCGGTGACGGTGACGGTGGTGAGGGTGTCGGCGTGGGCGTCCGGGTGGTGGGGGAGGGCGCGCGGGCCGACGCCGACGACGCGGACGCCGGCGGCCTTGGCGGCGGCGATGCCGGCGCCGGAGTCCTCGAAGGCGAGGCAGTCGGCGGGGGCGAAGCCGAGGTCGGCGGCGCCCTTGAGGAAGCCCTCGGGGTCGGGCTTGCTGGCGCCGACGGACTCGGCGGTGACCAGGACGGACGGCATCGGGAGCCCGGCGGCGGTCATCCGGATCCGGGCGAGCGGCAGGTCGGCGGAGGTGACCAGGGCGTGCGGGAGGCCGGTCAGCGAGGCGAGGAAGGCGGCGGCGCCGGGCACCGGGACGACGCCCTCGGTGTCGGCGCGCTCCTCGGCGAGGATCCGCTCGTTGTCGGCCAGGTTGAGCTCGGCCGGGCGGTCGGGCAGCAGGAGGGCCATGGTCGCGTGGCCCTGGCGGCCGTGGGCGACGGCGAGCACCTCGGCGGGGTCCAGGCCGTTCCGCTCGGCCCAGCGGCTGAAGCAGCGCTCGACCACGGCGTCGGAGTTGACGAGGGTGCCGTCCATGTCCAGGAGGAGGGCGCGGGCGGTCAGCCGGACGGGGGCAGCGGTCATGGGGCGGCTCCTCGGGGAGTGTGGCGACGGGAGAGCCGGAGAATGCGAGCTCTTTGTTTCTCGATGATACAAAAGATCATCCGAGCAGGTGGGCATTGACCGCCCGGGCCTCCTCGGCCAGCTCCGACAGCTCCACCACCTCGACCCCGGCCGCCGTCAGCAGCGCGGTGCCCTGGCAGTCGGTGACGAACAGGTCCGGCTCGCGCCAGGCGACCACCACCCGCGGCACGCCCGCCGCGAGGAGCAGCCGGGCGCACGGCATCGGCCGCGAGGCGCGCTGCCCGCAGGGCTCCAGCGAGCTGTAGACCGTCGCCCCGCGCAGCCGCGGGTCGCCCGCAGGGAGCTTGGCCAGGGCGGCCTCCTCGGCGTGGTCGTGCGGGTCCGCCTCCCGGCTGTAGCCCTCCGCCAGCACCGTGCCGTCGGCGCCGACGATCACCGCGCCGACCGAGAAGGCCGTCTCGGACGGCGGGCAGCGGCGGGAGAGGTCGACGGCCCGGCGCAGGTGGACGAGGTCGGTGGAGGCGGACTGGGTCACGGCGCGGGCTCCTTCGGGGCGTACCTGAGCAGGACGACGTCGCCCACGGTACGTGCCTCCAGCAGCCGCATCCGCCGGGCCGGACCGCCCGGGAACGCGGCCGGGCGGACGAACCGGGGCGCGTCGGCCTGGCCGACCAGCAGCGGGGCGACGGCCAGCTGGAGTTCGTCCGCCAGGCCCTGGGCCAGGAACTGGGTGTGCACGCCCCCGCCGCCCTCGACCATCAGCCGGCGCACCCCGCGGGCGCCCAGGTCGTCCAGCACCGCGCCGAGGTCCACCGCGTCGCCCAGCGCGACCACCTCGGCCAGCCCGTCCAGCCGGGGGCGCAGCACCGCCGCCCCGGCCTCCGTGGTGTAGGCGAGCCGGGCGCCGCCGGTGTGCCAGAACCGCAGGCCGGCGTCGAGTTCGCCGCTCGCGCTGAGCGTCACCTTCAGCGGGTACTCGGGCCGGCCGGCCGCCAGCCGGGCGGCCCGGCGCCCGGGGTCGTTGACCAGCAGCCGGGGGTTGTCGGCGCGCAGCGTGTTGCCGCCGACCAGGACGGCGTCGGCGGCGGCGCGCTCCTCGTCGACCCGGTCGAAGTCGGCGGCGTTGGAGAGCAGCAGCCGGTCGGGGGAGGCGTCGTCGAGGTGGCCGTCGAGCGAGACGGCGGCGCTCAGCAGGACGTAGGGGCGCGGGCCGGGCATGGGTGGGGACCGTTCTGTCGGGGGCGCCTCCACGGTACGGCGGCCGGGTGCGGCCCCGGCCTGCGGTGACCGGAATACGAGACGGATCTTCTCGCCATCCGGGACGAGGAGTAGCGTTGGGGGTGTCGCGGAGCACCGCGGCCGACCGCGCCCAGGGGGGACCTCATGACCGGACCGCAGCCCGCCGCCGTCTACACCCACGGCCACCAGGAGGCCGTGCTGCGCTCGCACCGCTCCCGCACCGCCGCCGACTCGGCCGGCTACCTGCTGCCCGAACTGCGGCCCGGCCAGGCCCTGTTGGACGTCGGCTGCGGTCCCGGCACGATCACCGCGGACCTGGCCGCGCTGGTCGGCCCGCAGGGGCGGGTGGTCGCGGTGGACGCCTCCGCCGAGGTGCTGGAGCAGGCCGCCGGACACGTCGCCGGGCGGGGGCTGTCCAACGTCGCCTTCGAGTGCGCCGACGTGCACCGGCTGCCCTACCGGGACGGCGAGTTCGACGTGGTGCACGCCCACCAGGTGCTCCAGCACGTGGCCGACCCGGTGGCCGCGCTGCGCGAGCTGCGGAGGGTGACGGCGCCGGGCGGCGTGGTCGCGGTCCGCGATGTCGACTACGCCTCCATGACCTGGTTCCCGGAGGCGCCCGCGCTGGACCGGTGGCTGGAGCTGTACCGGCGGACCGCCCGCGCCAACGGCGGCGAGCCGGACGCCGGCCGGCGGCTGCTGTCCTGGGCCCGCGCGGCCGGCTTCACCGAGGTCACCGCGAGCTCCTCCACCTGGACGTTCGCGACGCCCGAGCAGCGCGCCTGGTGGGGCGGGATGTGGGCGGACCGGGTGACGGGCACCGCGCTGGGCCGGACGGCGGTCGGGCTGGGCTTCGCGGAGCAGGACGAGCCGGAGCGGATCGCGGACGGCTGGCGGGAGTGGAGCGCCGCCGGGGACGGCTGGTTCTCGATGCTGCACGGGGAGGTCCTGGCCCGCGGCTGAGCGGGCGGAGGGCGGCCCGGAAAGTAGGGCAGGTGTTCGGAAAAATCGGGTAAAGTCGCGCGACCGTTCAGATCGGGCCCGTGAGGGTCCGTTCGGGTCCGAGCCGTGGCGCGGAGCCATGGTGCCGAGCGCCGAGCCGATGCCCGCCCCGGTGGGTTGGGGGAGTCCACGTGTCCAAGCCTGAGTCCGAGCCGCCCGTCCCGGGGCCGGAGCCGGAGCCGTCCGCGGCCACGGGAGCCGACGCGGGTACGGGCGCGGGTACGGGCGTGGACGCGGGCACGGGGGGTACGGACGCGACGGAGGCGCCGACGGCCGGTCAGGACCCCCGGGTGGACTTCCGCAAGGCCGCCGCCGAGCCAACGGTGCCGGTCGAGCCCACGAGCCCGGCCGAGCCGACGAACCCGGCCGAGCCCGCGAGCGCCGCCGAGCCGGCGGGCCCCACCGCCCCCACCGCCCCCGTCGACCCCTGGGCCGCCCCCGACCTCTCCGCCGGCCCGTCCGCCGCCCCGGCCCCGGCCCCGCAGGCCGTCCCGCCGTCGGCCGCCCCGCCCCAGCCGCCGCACCCGCTGCCCGCCGGGGGCTGGGCCTCCGTCACCCCCGCCGCCCAGTCCGGCTTCCAGCCCGGCCACCCGTACGCCCCGGCCCCCGGCCAGGGCCCGGTCGGCGCGCCAGGCCCCGGGTTCGTCGGCCCCGGGTTCGTCCCCGGCCCCGCCCCGACCAACGGCTTCGCCGTCGGCTCCCTGGTCACCGGCCTGCTCCTGGTGGCCCCGGTGGCCCTGGTGTTCGGCGTCCTCGCGCTGGTCCAGATCAACCGCCGCAAGGAGCGCGGCTCCGGCATGGCGGTGACCGGCCTGGTGCTCGGCACGATCGGCACGGTGCTGATGGCCCTGCTGCTCGGCGCGGCCGACTTCAGCTCGGCGCGGGCCGGCCGCTCCGGCCTGCCCCCGAAGGCGCCGGCCGGCTCGGTGCACTGGTCCGACCTCAAGGCCGGCGACTGCTACGACTCCCCCCAGGGCGGGTCGACGGCGGACGGGGGCGGCGACGAGACGGTGTACTGGGTGCACCGGGTGGCCTGCACCGAGCCGCACCACGGCGAGGTGGCGGGCACCGCCGACCTCCTGCTCGGCGCCGGCGCCTACCCGGGCGAGCGCGCGGCCCGCGAGTCGGCCGGCCGGCTGTGCCGCCAGGTGCTGAGCGGCTACGCGCTCGACCAGTGGGCCGTCCCCGACGGCATGGAGGACGTCTACCTCTACCCGACCGAGAAGAACTGGGCGTCCGGCTCGCGGTACGTGACCTGCGCCTACGAGGACCGCGAGGACCGGCACCGGGGCACCGTCCGCACCGACCGCAGCCACCTGACCGCGCCCCAGCTGGCCTATCTGGAGGCCGCCCGGACCTTCAACGACGACTACCTGGACCAGCCGGAGCGGGAGGTCGCCGAGGCCGAGGCCGACTACCGGGCCTGGGCGCGCCGGGTGGCCTCCGCCTCCCGGACCCAGGCGGCGGTGCTGGCCAGGACGGGGGTGGCCTGGCCGGCCGACGTCCAGCCGAGGATCGCCAAGCTGGCCGAGGCCAAGTCGCAGGCGGCCGCCGCCTGGGACGCCGCGGCCTCCGGCACCGACCTGGCGGGCGACCTCCGCAAGGCCAGGGCGCTGGAGGCCAGGACGACGCCGACGGCCCTGGAGATCCGCCGCGGGCTGGACCTGTCGACCGGGGAGCAGGCGCCCGACCTGCGGGTCTGAGCCGTCCGGAGGCGCGGTTACCGGCCGTTGACCGGGCCCGTACCTGCCGGTAACCCGCCGGCCGTACGGTCGTGGGCACGTCCCCGGCCCGACCCCCACGCGAGCCGGGGACCAGCCCGTCCGCCCCGGGGCGGGCCGGCCCGCGGGAGCCCCCGGTACTCTCCGGCCATGGGTACCCACCGGGTGATGCGGCAGGACGACAACGGCAACCGCTTCCTGGTCGCCAAGGACCTCGACCGGGCGGAGGCCCGGCGGCTGGCCGCCGAGTTCGAGGCCCGCGGCCACAAGCAGCTGTACTGGGTCGAGGAGGACGGGGAGGCATCCCGGCCCGAACCGGCGGACGGGACGGTCCGCAACGCCTGAGCCCTCCGCGACGCCTGAGCCCTCCGCGGACGCCCGGGCCCGACCGCAGACCGTAGGGTCGGGCCCATGGACGCGACCCACGCCCCCGCCCCCGACGCCCCCGCCGCCCCGCCCCGGATCGTGGTCGGCGGTGCGCTGGTCCACCGCGGCCGGGTGCTCGCCGCCCGGCGCAGCGCGCCCGAGGCGGTGGCCGGCCGGTGGGAGTTCCCCGGCGGGAAGGCCGAGCCGGGGGAGACCGAGGCGCAGGCGCTGGAGCGGGAGCTGCTGGAGGAGCTCGGCGTCCGGGCGCGCGCGCTGGTCCGGCTGCCGGGCGCGTGGGCCGTGCGCCCCGGCCTGGAGCTGCGCTTCTGGGCCGCCGAATTGCTGTCCGGCGAGCCGCGCGCACTGCAGGACCACGACGCGCTGCGCTGGCTGGGCCCGGACGAGCTGGACGCCGTGGACTGGATCGACCACGACCGTGACGTGCTGCCGCACGTCGCCCGGCTGCTCGCGGGCGCCCCGGCGGGCGCCGCCGACGGCGCGTCGGCGGTGGGCGACGCGCAGTCCGCCGGGTAGGTCAATCGGACAAGACGACCCCGGGGCCGGGATAGCCTGGATGCTGCTGGGTATGTCACTTTTCGGCACTATTCGTCACCATCGGTGAGCCGTCCCCAGCCGGCGACGCCGATCCCGACCAGAGCCGGAGGCCCCGTCGGTGTCGAGTACCGGGAACGGCGGCGGGGGAGAGCGGCGGGCAGGCTCCGCGGGGAGCGCCGCCGCCCGCGCCCGACTGCGCCGCGCCGCCCGTCCGGCCGCCCCCCAGTCGCCGGCCGCCCGCCGCCGGGGCACCGTCGAGGCCCCCGACACCGCGCGGCCCGACACCGGACGGCCCGACCAGCCGGCGCCGACCCTGGCGGTGGCCGAGCCGGGCACCCGGGGCGGCCTGCGCGGACGCCCCGCCCGGCCGTTCCCCGGCGGTCCGGCCGACGCCTCGGGCACCCCCGGCACGCCCGCCGGCGGCAGCCTGCTGGACATGCTCAAGGTCGCCATCGCGATCCTGGACACCGCGGGCCGGGTGGTGCTCTGGAGCCCCGCCGCCGAGGAGCTGCTCGGCTGGCCGAACGAGCTGCTGGTCGGCCGCCGGATCGACGAGCTGATCCCCGACCGGGAGCAGGTCGCCCGGATCCGGGGCGCGATCCAGGACACCCTGCGGCACGGCCGCTGGGCCGGCTACGCCGAGCTGCGCGACCGGGACGGCGCCCCGGTCGCCGTGGACGCCCGGATCTCCCTCCTGGTGGACGGCGACGGCACCCCGTTCCTCCAGGTCAACATGGCCGAGGCGGCCGCCGTCCAGGCCGTCGAACGGGACCTCGCGGTGCGCGACGCGCTGTTCGAGCAGTCCCCGCTGGGCATCGCCATCATGGACACCGGCCTGCGCTACACGGCCGTCAACCGGACCCTCGCCGAGATGAACGGCGTCGCCCCGGACGACCACGTCGGCCGCACCACCGGCGAGACCCTGCCGGAGCGGGCCGCCGACGAGATCACCGCCATCCAGCGCCAGGTGCTGGCCACCGGCGAGCCGGTCATCGACGTCACCCTGGCCTCCCCGGTCACCACCCGGGCCGGCTACCGCTCGATCTCCTACAGCCGGATGACGGACCGCTCCGGCCGGGTGCTCGGCATCTCCGGCACCGTGATGGACGTGACCGAGCGCTACCGGGCGGTCGCCAAGGTCGAGCACGCCCGGCGCCGGCTCTCGCTGCTCAACGAGTTCGGCTCCCGGGTCGGCGACCTGCTGGACGCCTCCCGGATCGCCCAGGAGCTGGCCGGCTCGGTCGTCCCCCGGCTGACCGACCACTCGGCGGTGGTCCTGCTCCAGGCCGTCGCGCACGGTGACGACCTGCCCCGGCACGGCCACGACCGGCGCACCTCGCTGCTCCAGCTCGGCACCGCCTCCGTCCAGGACGGCCCCGAGGTGGACGTGATGCTGCGCCGCGGCGCCCGGATCACCTTCGCCGAGGAGTCGGTCTGCGGCCGGGTGCTGCGCACCGGTGTGCCCGAGCTGCTGTCCGGCGCCGACCAGCTGGACGACGTCACCTACCCCGGAGACCCGAAGATGCAGGCCGCCCGGGACCTGGGCGTGCACTCGATGCTGGTCGTGCCGCTGCGCGCCCGCGGCATCGTGATCGGCCTGCTGCTGGTCAGCCGGGCCGGCTACCGCGAGGGCTTCGACCGGGACGACCTGGCCTTCACCGTCGAACTGGCCGACCGGGCCGGCAGCTCGCTGGACAACGCCCGCCTCTACGCCCGCGAGCGCACCGCCGCGCTCACCCTCCAGCGCACCCTGCTCCCGCAGCAGGTCCCGCAGCCCACCGGCGTCGAGGTCGCCTACCGGTACGTGCCCGGCAGCAGCGGCACCGAGGTCGGCGGCGACTGGTTCGACGTCATCCCGCTGCCCGGCGACCGCACCGCGCTGGTGGTCGGCGACGTGATGGGCCACGGCCTGCGGGCCGCCGCCACGATGGGGCGGCTGCGCACCGCCGTCCGGGTGCTGGCCGCCCTCGACCTGCCGCCGGACGTCCTGCTGCGGCACGTCCACGAGCTGGCCGACGACCTCGCCCAGGGCCCGGACGAGGCGCTGCTGGCCACCTGCGTCTACGCGGTCTTCGACCCGGCGACGGCCCGGCTCACCGTCGCCAAGGCCGGGCACATCCCGCCGGTGCTGGTGGTGCCGGGCGAGGACGCCGCGGAGCCGACCCGCACCGGCGGCCCGCTGCCCGGCGGCGCCGGCCGCATCCTCGACCTGCCCTCCGGCGCCCCGCTCGGGGTGGGCGGAGTCCCGTTCGAGTCGGTCGAACTGAAGATCCCCGAGGGCAGCCTGCTGGCGCTGTGCACCGACGGCCTGGTCGAGTCCCGGGACAAGGACCTGGACGTCGGCCTCGGCCGGCTGGTCACCGTGCTCCAGGGGCCGCACGCCTCCATCCAGGCCGCCTGCGAGGCGGTGCTGGACACCATGGAGCAGGGGCGGGAGCCGGACGACGTCGCGCTGCTGCTGGCCCGGCTCGGCCACGGCCAGGCCGGCACCCCGACGGCGGGCTGGACCCTGCCGGCCGAGCCCACCGCCGTCTCCCGGGCCCGCCGGCTGGTCCGCGCCACCCTCGTCGAGTGGGGCGTCGAGGAGCTCACCGACACCGCCGAACTGCTGGTCAGCGAGCTGGTCACGAACGCCGTCCGGTACGCCAGCGCCCCCATCGGGGTGCGGCTGACGCTCGGTGAGACGCTGCTGGTCGAGATCTCCGACCCGCTGCCCGACCCGCCCCGGGAGCGGCACGCGGCCGAGGCCGACGAGGGCGGGCGCGGTCTGGAGCTGGTCCACCGGCTGGCACTGCGCTGGGGCGCCCGGGCCGAGGGCATCGGCAAGGTGGTCTGGTTCGAGCAGGCGCTGCCGGGTAGTGAGCCCGATGGATCGTGAGCGGAACGAACAGCAGGGGAGCGGGGTCGCATATGCCATCGGGCGCTCAGGGGGAGCGCGCGCTCCGGAAGGGGGCGCGAGCGTGGCATTGTGGTTGCGCGGGCGGTAGGACAAAAACCTTCGCCCGATCTGATGTTGTGATGTTGAGGGCGTGTGAACGTACCCCTCGATGATGAATACTCGGTCTTCTCGACATCCGGACGGTCGCGGGTTGGAGGGGTCGGTCCGTTGAACAGCACTCCGGCGCGGAGCGTGTCGCCGAGCAGCAGCGGTCATGCCGCTGTACCCGGGCAGGCCGGTTCCGCGCACCTGCCCGTACCGGACGGCGCGGTCGCCGGGCGCGGCCACCACCCCGTCGCCGAGGACCGCGCCTGGGGCGCCGGCGACCCCGGCTCGATCTACGACTACATCCGGGTCGCCACCTTCGCGATCGGCCCCGACGGGCGGATCAGCCAGTGGAGCGAGCGCGCCGCCGAGTTCTTCGGCATCCCGGCCGCCGAGGCCGTCGGCGCCGACCCGGTCACCACCTTCGTCCCCCGCGAGCTCTGGCAGCGCGGCCGGGCCCGGCTGGAGCGCACCCTGGCGGGCGAGGAGTGGGTCGGCACCACCCCGTACCGGGACGCCGACGGCGGCGAGGGCCTCGCCGAGCTCTACCTGATGCCCGACAGCGCCCTGCCCACCGCGGGCGCCACCTGCCTGGCCGTCGACCTCGGGCGGCTGCGCCGGATCGAGACCGACCTGGCCGCCTCCGAGGCCGTCTTCGGGCAGACGCCCACCGGCTTCGTGCTGTTCGACGACCGGCTGCGGCTGCAGCGGGTCAACGACGCCTTCGCCTCCGGGATGGGACTGGTCCCCACCGACCTGGAGGGCCTCACCCCGCACGACCTCTTCCCGCCGTCCGAGGCCGACCGGCTCACCGCCGCCCTGCGCAAGGTCGTGGCCACCGGCGAGCCCGTCTTCGACCTGCGCTTCCACGGCGCCGTCCCGACCCGCGACGGCAACCGGCTCTGGGCCGTCTCGCTGTACCGCCTGAACGGCTCCGCCGGGCAGACCATGGGCGTCGCCGGGCAGGTCTCCGACGTCACCAGCCGGCACGTCGCCGAGCGCGAGGCCGACGGGGTGCGCCGCAACCTGGCCCTGCTCAACGAGGCCAGCGCGCACATCGGCTCCACGCTCGACCTGGAGACCACCGCCAAGGAACTGCTGGACGTCGTCGTCCCGCCGTTCTGCGACCTCGCGACCGTCGACCTCTACACCGCGCTGCTCTCCGGCGAGACCGTGCCCAGCGCCGGCCGGCTCGGCGACACCGTGCTCACCGACGGCAGCGGCGAACTGCGCCGGGTCGCCGTCTCCAGCGTGGTCGGCGGCGCCTCCTCGGTGCTCGGCTCGGTCACCGGCCTGCCGATCGCCGAGGCCGGCGGCACCCTCTGCTACCCGCGCCGCTCCCCGCACGCCCGGGCGCTGCGCACCGGCCGCAGCGTCGTCCCCGAGCCCGGGCGCGACCCGCTGCTGCGCTCCACCCTGATCGTCCCGCTGGTCGCCCGCGACCAGGTGCTCGGCCTCGTCCAGCTCTCCCGGGCGATCGGCAGCGAGCCCTTCGACGCCCGCGACGTCGCGATCGCCGAGGAACTGGTCGCCCGCGCCGCCGTCTGCATCGACAACGCCCGGCTCTACCGGCGCGAGCACGAGCGGGCGCTGATCCTCCAGCGCAGCCTGCTGCCCCCGGGCAACCCGGCCGCCAGCGGCCTGGAGATCGCCTGCCGCTACCTGCCCAGCAACAACAACACCGAGGTCGGCGGCGACTGGTTCGACGTCATCCCGCTGCCCGGCAACCGCACCGCGCTGGTCATCGGCGACGTGATGGGCCGCGGACTGCGCGCCGCCGTCGCGATGGGCCAGCTGCGCACCGCCGTCCGAACCCTGGCGATGCTCGACCTCGACCCCGCCGAGGTGCTCGGCGCCCTGGACGAGATCGCCCGCGGCCTCGGCGACGACTCGGTGCCGGCCGGCCCGCCCACCCCGTACGGGCGGCTCACCTCGACGGCCGACGAGGAGGCCCGCGAGGTCTACCTGGCGACCTGCGTCTACGCGGTCTACGACGCCGTCACCCGCCGCTGCGTCTTCGCCAACGCCGGCCACCTGCCGCCCGTCCTGCTCAGCCCCGGCGAGAGCTCCCGGATGCTCGACGTGCCGCCCGGCCTGCCGCTCGGCGTCGGCGGCGAGCCCTTCGAGGAGGTCGAGCTGACCCTCCCGGACGGCGCCGTGCTCGCGCTCTACACCGACGGCCTGGTGGAGAGCCGCAAGCACCAGCTGGACGAGGGCCTGCGGGCCTTCCGCTCCGCGCTCTCCGACGGGGGCAAGGGGCTGGAGGACCTCTGCGACCACGTGCTCGGCGAGCTCAACCCGCACCACGGCGAGGACGACATCGCCCTGCTGATGGCCAAGGTGCACGCCTTCCCCGAGGACGCCGTCGGCAACTGGTTCCTGCCGCCCGAGCCCACCTCGGTGGCCAAGGCCCGCGAGCTGGCGTGCAGCTGGCTGCTCGCCCGGGGGCTGGACGAGCTGGTCGACACCACCGAGCTGCTGGTCAGCGAGCTGGTCACCAACGCGCTCAAGCACGGGCGGGGCGAGATCCGGCTGCGGCTGCTGCGCGAGCGCGGCCTGGTCTGCGAGGTCTGGGACGACGGCTACGCGCAGCCCCGGCAGCGGCGCGCGCAGGAGACCGACGAGGGCGGGCGCGGCCTGCAGCTGGTCAGCCTGCTGGCCGAGCGCTGGGGCAGCCGGCGCACGCCCAAGGGCAAGATCGTCTGGTTCGAGCTCGGGCTGTAACGGCCCGGATCGGTGGGCCGGACGGGTGCAGTCGCCCGGCCGCCCGCCGTGTCGGCACGGGCCGGGCGCCCGGGGCGGCGTTCGATGGCCGCCATGCGCGTCCGCCAGCTCACCGCCGCAGCCGCCGCGCTGCTGCTCGCCGCCGGTCTCGGCGGCTGCTCCGACGACCCGGGCCCCGCCCGCACCCCCGCCGCCGTGCCCGCCCCGGCCGAGCCCACCGCCACCACCGGGGACGTCGGGCCGGTCGACCGCGCCGCCGTCCGGGACGGCGGCACGCTGCGCTGGGCCCTCGACCGCGTCCCGGCCACGCTGAACGTCTACCAGGGCGCGGCGACCGCCGACTCGGCGCTGCTCGCCCACGCGCTGTACCCCTCGCTGTTCCGGCCCGACGAGCACGGCCGGCTCGCCCCCGACCCGGACTACCTGGAGGGCGCCGAGTCCACCCCGCCCGGGCAGTCGCCGCAGGTGGTGACGTACCGGCTGAACCCGCGCGCCGTCTGGAGCGACGGCACCCCGGTCTCGGCCGCCGACCTCGACGCCCAGCGGACCGCGCTGTCCGGCCTGGACCTCGCGTACCGGGGCGGGCGGGCGGCCGGGTACGACGCCGTCGAGTCGGTCGCCCCGGGCGCCGACCCGCACGAGGTGCGGGTGACCTTCCGGCGGCCGTACGCGGAGTGGCGCTCGTTGTTCGGGCCGCTCTACCCGGCCGCCGAGACGGCCACCCCGGCCGACTTCGACCGGGCGCTGACCGGCGGCGACCGGCCGAGCGCCGGGCCGTACACCCTCTCCCGGTACGACGCCGAGGGCGGGACGGTCACCGTGGTGCGCAACCCGCTCTGGTGGGGCGAGCCGGCGAAGGCCGACCGGATCGACTTCCTCGCCTCGCCGCCCGAGCAGCGGCTGGACGCGCTGGACCAGGACCGGCTGGACGTCGCCCCGCTCACCGCGGCGGTGGACCGGGCGGTGCCGGCCCCGGCCGCCGATGCCTCCACCGCTCCCGCCTCCGCCTCACCCTCCGTCGCGCCGCCGCCCGAGGCCGCGCCCGAGTCGGCGGCGCTGGCACTGCGGCGGGCCGAGTCGCTGCCCGGCGTCACCGTGCACCGGGCCGCCGCGGCCTCGCTCACCCAGCTCACCCTCAACGCCGAGCGCGCCCCGCTGACCGACCCGCTGGTGCGCCGGGCCCTCACCCGGGCCGTCGACCGGCAGCGGATCGCCGCCGCCGCGCTCACCCCGCTCGGCCTGCCCGCCGCACCGCTGGGCAGCCACCTGCTCGCCGGCGACCAGGAGGGCTACCGGGACAACAGCGGCGCGGTCGACCAGGCGGACCCGGGCCTGCTGCTGGACGAGGCGGGCTGGATGCGGCCCACCGGCGGGGGCGTCCGGAGCAGGGGCGGCAAGCCGCTCTCCCTCTCGCTGCTGCTCCCGGCCGGTTCGGCGACCGCCAAGCGCACCGCCGACGCGCTCACCGCCGGCCTCGGGGACGCCGGGATCGCGGTGCGGCAGGTGCCCGTGCCCGCCGAGTCCTTCGTCGGGGAGCACCTGGCGGCCGGGGACTACGACCTCGCGCTCTTCTCCCGGCCGGTCGGCCCCAGCCCGGCGAGCGAGCAGCGCCCCGCCTACGCCAAGCCCCGGCCGGACCCCGACGGCGTGCCGGACCCGGGCGGCAACTTCGGCCGCGGCGGCACCGAGGAGATCGACCGGCTGTTCGACCGGGCGGCCGCCGAACCGGACCCGGCGGCCCGGCTCGACCTGCTCCAGGAGGCGGACGTACGGATCTGGCAGCTCGGGCACTCGGTGCCGCTCTACCAGCGGCCGGAGCTGGTCGGGGTCCGGACCGGGGTGGTCGGCGCGGGCGCGTACGGCTTCGGGTGGCCGCGCTTCCAGGACGTGGGCTGGGGCGGGTAGGGCTTCCCCGGCGGGGCGGCGCACGGCGTCGGGGGGGGGGGGCCCCCGGCCCCCCCCGCGGGGGGCGGCCGCGCGGGGGGGGGTAAAAAAAACAAAACCCCCCCCCCCAACAACAAAAAAGAAGGACGGGGGGGGGGGTATA
>NZ_JBHUAL010000189.1:0-18700 GCF_042789775.1 Kitasatospora sp. NPDC056800
CCACCCGCACCGCGCGGGGCGGCAGCGGCGCCGCCGCGTCCCGGCCCCGCGGGGCGCCGCGCAGCAGCCGTTCGCAGGGGCGCTCCACCCAGCGGTACATGGCCCCCGCGGCCACCAGCGAGCCGCCCGCCAGCAGCAGCCAGACGCCGAGCGTCGCGGCCCCCGGCGCCGGGCGGCCCTGGACGGCCAGCCAGCAGCGGACGCCGATCTCGTGCACCAGGTACCAGGCGTACGACCACTCGCCGAGCCGTACGGCCGTCCGGCCCGCCAGCAGCCGGGGCGGGGCCCCGGCGGTGTCGCGCCGGGCGGCGGCCGCCAGCAGGGCGGCGAACAGCGGTGCGGACAGCAACTGGGAGGCGCTGTACGGGCCGTACCAGGAGGAGTCCGGGACGGCGGCGTGCCAGGGGGCCAGCAGGACGTGGAAGAGCAGCACGGCGGCGGCCGCCGGGAGGAGCCCCGGCCGCAGGAGGCGCACCCGGGGGAGCACGCCGTGCCGCACGGCCAGGCCGGTGACCACGCCGAGGACGAACTGCGGGGTCCGGGCCGGCGGCAGGTAGTCCAGCAGCCAGCCGCGCACCGTCGGGTCGGCGGGCAGCAGGGCACCGGCCGCCCACAGCACCGGGCCGAGCACGGCGCACAGAGCCGCGAGCGGCAGCCAGGCGCGCCGGCGCGGGGCCAGCAGGCGCAGCAGCGGCGGGAACAGCAGGTAGAACCAGGCCTCGGCGCCCAGCGACCAGGAGGCCGGGTTGCCGCCGTACAGGGTGGGCAGCGCCCACGGGTGCACCAGCGCCAGCGACCAGAGCGCCGCCGCCACCGGCAGCACGGCGCCGATCGCCGCGTCCGCGCCCAGGGACAGCGCGGTGGTCAGCACGTGCAGCGGCCAGATCCGGGCGAACCGGCGGCGGGCGAAGACCCACGGCCGGGCGGGCGAGGCCCCGTACGTCCAGGCCAGCACGAAACCGGAGAGCACGAAGAAGAACGTCACGCCCGAACGGCCGTACCAGGCGAGCGGGCTGAGCAGCGGCAGCTCGCCCACCTTGCGGGAGAGGTGGTAGAGCACCACCAGCAGGGCGGCCCAGAAGCGCAGCCCGGTGAGCGAGGGCAGGCGGCTGGGGCCGGTCGTGGGCATCGGCGCTCCGGGGGCGGGGGACGGGGGCGGGGGACGGGGGCGGCGCCCGGGTGAACGAGCACGGCGGGGCCGAGGTCACGCCGACGGCGGCGGGCGGTCGCGTCCGGCGACGGGGTGCCGGGGCGCGTAACCTGCTAGGGCCCGGACGGACCTGCCAGGCCCGGACGGGCCCCTGGGCGGACGGATGGAGGGGCCGATGGCGGTGGAGGAGCAGCGGGCCGGGAGCCGGGTCAGCCGGCCGGAGAACCGGCTGGTCCGGCGCGGGTTCACCGACCCGGCGCGGGCGGTGCGGCTGTTGGAGGGCCCCGGGCTGGAGGGCTTGGCCGACGACCCCGTGCTGCTGGACGCGCTCGGCGCCACCGCCGACCCCGACCTCGCGCTGCTCGGCCTGTCCCGGCTGCTGGAGGCCGCCGACGAGGCCGACCGGCACACCCTGCGCGACACCCTCACCACCTCCAAGCCGCTGCGCGACCGGCTGCTCGGCGTGCTCGGCGTCTCCACCGCGCTCGGCGACCACCTGGCCCGGCACCCGCACGACTGGCACGTGCTGGTCACCTTCGAACTGCGCGACATGCACCCCGGCCCGGAGGACTTCCGCCGCTCCCTCGCCGAGGGCGTCCGGGACGACACCCTCGGCCCCGCGAACGCGCTGCGCGTCGCCTACCGCCGCTGCCTGCTCGCCATCGCCGCCCGCGACCTCACCGGCACCACCGACCTCGCGCAGACCGCCGCCGAACTCGCCGACCTGGCCGGCGCCACCCTCCAGACCGCCCTGGACCTCGCCGCCGAGCAGGACCCGGAGGCGGCCGCGGCCTGCCGGCTCGCCGTGATCGGCATGGGCAAGTGCGGCGGCCGCGAGCTCAACTACGTCTCGGACGTGGACGTGGTCTTCGTCGCCGAGCCGCGCGAGGGCGTGGACGAGCACGAGGCGCTCAAGGCCGCCACCCGGCTGGCCGCCGCCCTCACCCGGCTGTGCGCGGACACCACCGGCGAGGGCACCATCTGGCCGGTGGACGCCAACCTGCGTCCCGAGGGCCGCAACGGCCCGCTGGTGCGCACCCTGGCCAGCCACCTCGCCTACTACCAGCGCTGGGCCAAGACCTGGGAGTTCCAGGCGCTGCTCAAGGCCCGCCCGGTCGCCGGGGACGCGGAGCTCGGCGCCGCGTACGTGGCGGCGCTCGCCCCGATGGTCTGGCAGGCCGCCGCCCGGGAGAACTTCGTCGCCGACGTGCAGCAGATGCGCCGCCGGGTGATCGACTCCATCCCGGCCACCGAGCTGGACCGCCAGCTCAAGCTCGGCCCGGGCGGGCTGCGCGACGTCGAGTTCTCCGTCCAGCTGCTCCAACTGGTGCACGGCCGCACCGACCCGGCGCTGCGCAGCGGCAACACCCTGGAGGCGCTGGCCGCGCTCTCCCGGGGCGGCTATGTCGGCCGGGCGGACGCCGCCTCGCTGGACGCCGCGTACCGCTTCCTGCGCTCGCTGGAGCACCGCATCCAGCTGTACCGGCTGCGCCGCACCCACCTGATGCCCACCGGGGCCGAGGACCTGCGCCGGCTGGCCCGCTCACTGGCGGCGCTGATCAACGACGACACCCGCGCCGACCCGGTGGCCGCGCTGCAGCGCGAGTGGAAGCGGCACGCGATGGAGGTCCGGCGGCTGCACGAGAAGCTGTTCTACCGGCCGCTGCTCGACGCCGTCGCCGAACTTCCGCCGGGCGCCACCGGGCTCAGCCCGGAGGCGGCCCGGGCCCGGCTGGAGGCGCTGGGCTACGCGGACCCGGCCGCCGCGCTGCGGCACCTCAGCGCGCTCGCCTCCGGGGTGAGCCGCAAGGCGGCGATCCAGCGCACCCTGCTGCCGGTGCTGCTCGGCTGGTTCGCCGAGTCCGCGGACCCGGACGCCGGGCTGCTCAACTTCCGCCAGGTCTCCGACGCGCTCGGCCGCACCCCCTGGTACCTGCGGCTGCTGCGGGACGAGAGCGCCGCCGCCGAACAGCTGGCCCGGGTGCTGTCGGCCGGCCGGCTCGCCCCCGACCTGCTGCTGCGCGCCCCCGAGGCGGTGGCCATGCTGGGCGACCCGCACGGCCTGGAACCGCGCGGCCGGGCGGCGCTGCAGTCGGAGATACTGGCCGCCGTCGGCCGGGCCGGGTCCACCCACGCCGCGGTGGCCGCCGCCCGCTCGGTGCGCCGCCGCGAGCTGTTCCGCACCGCCGCCGCGGACGTGCTCGGGCGGCTCGGGGAGGACCCGGCCGAGGCGCTGGACACCGCCGGGGAGGCGCTCACCGCGCTCAACGCCGCCACCCTGGGCGGCGCGCTGCGCGCCTGCGTGGCCGGCTGGGAGGCCGAGCACGGGGACCTGCCGACCCGGATCGCGGTGATCGCGATGGGCCGCTTCGGCGGCCACGAACTGGGCTACGGCTCGGACGCGGACGTGCTCTTCGTCCACGAGCCGCTGCTCGGCTCGCTGGAGGAGGCGGCCGCCCGGGCCGCCCAGGCGGTCTGCCACGAGCTGCGCGCCCAGCTGGGCGCGCCGTCCACCGAGCCGCCGCTGCTGGTCGACGCCGACCTGCGGCCGGAGGGCCGCAGCGGCCCGCTGGTGCGCACCCTCGCCTCGTACGCGGCGTACTACCGGCGCTGGTCGCACGCCTGGGAGAGCCAGGCGCTGCTGCGGGCCGAACCGGTGGCCGGGGACGAGGAGCTGGGCGCGCGGTTCCGACAGCTGATCGACCCGCTGCGCTACCCCGGCGGCGGGGTGCCGGAGCGGGACCTGGTGGAGATCCGCCGGATCAAGGCGCGGATCGAGGCCGAGCGGCTGCCGCGCGGGGCCGACCCGACCACCCACACCAAGATCGGCCGGGGCGGGCTGGCGGACGTCGAGTGGACGGTGCAGCTGCTGCAGCTCCGGCACGGGTACGAGCTGCCGGCCCTGCGCACCACCCGGACCAGGGCGGCGCTGGCCGCGGCCGCGGAGGCCGGGCTGGTCGAGCCGGAGGACGCCGAGGTGCTGGACACGGCCTGGGTGCTGGCCTCCCGGGTGCGGGCGGCGGTGATGCTGGTGCGCGGGCGGCCCGGGGACAGCTTCCCGGGGGAGGCCCGGGAGCTGGCGGGGGTGGCCCGCTACCTCGGGTACGGCTCCGGGCACAGCGGCGAGCTGCTGGACGACTACCGGCGGACCACCCGGCGGGCCCGGGCGGTGGTGGACCGGCTGTTCTACGGCGCCGACTGACCGGGGCCGCGCACGGGGACGGCCCGCCCCGGGTACGCGAAAGGGGCCCCGGTCGGGGCCCCTTCGAAGACAGGCGCTAGCGGCGCGCGCTGCTGACCGCGGGCTCGCTCCACTGCTCCGGGACGGTGATCGGCCGGTCGGCCGGCGTCTCCCGGGCGGGCACCTTCGGCAGCCGGTAGACCCACTCGTGGTACATCCAGCGGGCGGTGAGGAAGCCCACCATCAGGCAGAGCTCGCCGCCGACGGCGTCCATCCAGAAGTGGTTGGCGGTGGAGACGATCACCACCAGGGTGGCGGCCGGGTACATCAGGCCGAGCACCCTGACCCAGGTGCGGCGGGCCAGGAAGAAGATCGCCAGGCCGCACCACATCGACCAGCCGATGTGCATCGAGGGCATGGCCGCGTACTGGTTGGAGACGTGCGCGGCGGGCCCGGAGGCCATCGAGCCCCAGGTGCCGTGGACCTTCACGGTGTCGATGAAGCCGCCGTCGGTCATCAGCCGGGGCGGGGCCAGCGGGAAGAAGTAGAAGCCGACCAGGGCGATCCCGGTGGTCACGAACAGCACCGTGCGGGCCGCGACGTAGCGCCCGGGGTGGCTGCGGTAGAGCCAGACCAGCACGCCTATCGTGATCACGAAGTGCAGGGTCGCGTAGTAGTAGTTCATCCCCGTGATGAGCCACCCGACGCTGTCCACGGCGTGGTTGATCGAGCGCTCGACGGCGATGCCGAGGTGGTTCTCCAGGTCCCAGATCCAGCCCGCGTGCTTCTGGGCTATCGCTTCCTGTTCGGGAACCGCGTTGCGCACGATCGAGTAGACCCAGTAGCTGATCCCGATCAGCGCCAGCTCGAACCAGATCCGCGGCCTGGCCGGTGAGCGGCGCTGGGCGCTGACGCGGCTGCGCAGGGCGGCGGTACGGGACTGGGCGGCACGGGTGGCTCCATCGGGCAGGCGGCCGGGGACGGCCTTCGCTGCTTCGGAACCGCCACCGCTGGCCGCGTCGGCGCGCCGTACGTCGCCTCGCTGGATCTCGGTCGGTTCCCCCATGGACGGCAAGTCTGCCAGACCGCTCGTAGCCGTCTGCTCATCCTCTGGAAGTGGATTCTTCACCGGCTGTCCCCCTTGAGGGGTAGGGGCCGGCGCCCACCGGGGTAGGGGGTGCTCGGGGGTTGGGTGCATACCGGTGGGACGGACATACGTCCCATTGTCACGCGCGTCGCTCCAGGGGAGTAATCGGGGTGGTCGGAGACGGTCCTCCACCTGGAACTTCCGGCGACGAAACGATTTCTGCATCTTGCTGAAACATATTGCAGGCCGCTAGCTTCCTGGGAAATCGATCGCCCCTTCCCCCTAAGGGAGCCCTCAGTGGCCGATGCCCCGCTCCGCCCCCGACGGAGCACTGCCGAACGAACCCCTGGCCGCCGCAGACCTCCGGGCCGCACGGCCGTCCTGCTGGCCGCGGCCCTGACCGCCGCCACCCTCGGCGGCGCCCCCGCGGCCCTCGCCGCCGCCCCGCCTGCCCCGCCCTCGGACGCCGCGCTGGCGGCCACCGCCGGGCGGCACGACCTCACCCGGGAGCAGTTCTACTTCGTCCTGCCCGACCGCTTCGCCAACGGCGACACCGCCAACGACACCGGAGGCATCACCGGGGGGCGGCTGGAGAACGGCTTCGACCCCGCGGACAAGGGCTTCTACCACGGCGGCGACCTGGCCGGGCTGATCCAGCGGCTCGACTACGTCCAGGACCTCGGCACCACCGCGATCTGGCTGGCCCCGATCTTCAAGAACAAGCCGGTGCAGGGCAGCGGGGCCGACGCCTCGGCCGGCTACCACGGCTACTGGATCACCGACTTCACCCAGGTCGACCCGCACTTCGGCACCAACGAGCAGCTCAAGGAGCTGATAGCCAAGGCGCACGCCCGCGGCATCAAGGTCTTCTTCGACGTCATCACCAACCACACCGCCGACGTCATCGACTACGCCGAGAAGCAGTACGGCTACCGCTCCGCCGGCGCCTACCCGACGCTCGACGCGGACGGGAACCCGGTGGACGAGACCGCCGTCGCCGACGCGGGCGCCCCCTGGCCGCGGACCACCAAGGACTCCTTCCCCTACACCCCGGTCTTCCGCACCCCGGCCGACGCCGCGGCCAAGACCCCGTCCTGGCTCAACGACCCGGCGCTCTACCACAACCGGGGCGACTCGACCTTCGTCGGCGAGTCCGCCACCGAGGGCGACTTCAGCGGCCTGGACGACCTCGACACCCAGAACCCCAAGGTGGTGAAGGGCTTCGAGAAGGTCTACCAGCAGTGGGTCAAGGACGCCGGCGTGGACGGCTTCCGGATCGACACCGTCAAGCACGTCAACATGGCGTTCTGGCAGCAGTGGGCCCCCGCGCTCAAGGACTTCGCCGCCAAGCAGGGCAACAAGAAGTTCTTCATGTTCGGCGAGGTCTACTCCGGCGACCCGGCGGTCACCTCGCCGTACGTCACCAAGGGCAGGCTCCAGGCCACCCTGGACTTCCCGTTCCAGGGCGCGGCCCGCTCCTACGTCTCGCAGGGCGGTTCGGCGCGCGGCCTCGCCGACGTCTACGCCCAGGACTACCGCTACACCAGCGCCGACACCGACGCGTACGAGCTGCCCACCTTCCTCGGCAACCACGACATGGGCCGCTTCGGCTCCTTCCTGCTCGCCGACAACCCGGGCGCCGACGACGCCACCCTGCTCAGGAAGGACCGGCTCGGCAACGAGCTGCAGTTCCTCACCCGCGGCCAGCCCGTCGTCTACTACGGCGACGAGCAGGGCTTCACCGGCGCGGGCGGCGACAAGGACGCCCGGCAGGACCTGTTCGCCTCGAAGACGGCCTCCTACAACGGCGACCGGGTGCTCGGCGGCCCCTCCGGCCCGGCCGACCGGTACGGGCAGGGCGGCGAGCTCTACCAGGGCATCGCCGGACTGGCCAAGCTGCGCCGCGACAACCCGGCCCTGGCCGACGGCGCCCAGATCGAGCGGTACGCCGCCGACGGCGCCGGCGTGTACGCCTTCTCCCGGATCGACGCCGGGCAGCAGGTCGAGTACCTGGTCGCGGTCAACAACGCCGCCGAGGCGAAGACCGTCACCCTGGACACCTTCTCGGCGGGGATGGGCTTCGACCCGGTCTACCCGGCGGCGGGCGCCCGCGTCACCAGCGGCGCCGACCGCAAGGTGACGGTCACCGTGCCCGCGCTGTCCTCGCTCGTCCTCAAGGCGGGCGGGCGGCTCGCGCCGGTGGCCGCCGCGCCCCAGCTCTCGGTGCAGCCGCCCGCCGACGGCTCGACCGGGCTCGTCACGGTCGGCGCCACCACGGACGGCGGCTTCAACCGGGTGAGCTTCGCCGCCCAGATCGGCAACGGGCCCTGGCAGACCCTGGGCACCGCCGACAACGGCGGGTACAAGGTCACCCAGGACCTGGCCGCCGTCGCCCCCGGCACGGTGGTCCGCTACAAGGCCGTCGTCCGGGACTCCAGCGGCCACCTGCGCTCCGCCACCGCGAGCTTCACCACCGGCACCCCCGCGCCCAAGCCCGCGCCCACCGCCGGCTCCCGCCCGTACGCCGTCGTCCACTACAACCGGCCGGACGGCGACTACGACGGCTGGAACCTCTACGCCTGGGGCGACCTCGCCGACGGCGAGGCCACCCCGTGGCCGGCCGGGCACGCCTTCACCGGGCGGGACGCGTACGGCGCCTTCGCGTACGTGAAGCTCAAGCCCGGCGCCTCGGACGTCGGCTTCATCGTGGAGAAGGACGGCGTCAAGGACGTCGACGCCGACCGGCACCTCGACGTCGGCAGCACCGGCGAGGTGTGGCTGAAGCAGGGGGACGCGACCGTCCGCACGGCGAACCCGGGACCGCCGGCTGGGTCGACCGGTCCTGGCCAGCCGGCGAACACCGCCGTCATCCACTACAACCGGGCCGACGGCGACTACGACGGCTGGGGCCTGCACGACTGGACCGGCGCCGCCACCCCGACCGACTGGGGCAAGCCGCTGACCCCGGCCCGCCGCGACGCCTTCGGCGCTGTCTTCGAGGTGCCGCTCGCCCCCGGGGCGACCAGCCTCAGCTACATCCTGCACAAGGGCAACGACAAGGACCTGCCCGCCGACCAGTCGCTGGACCTCGCCGTCAACGGCAGGGAGGTCTGGGTGCTCGGCGGCCGCGAGGGCTACCTGCTGCCGCAGAACCCGGCCGCCTCCTCGCAGATCGACCTCACCGGCGCCAAGGCCCAGTGGATCGACGCGAGGACCGTCGTCGTCCCGGCGAACTACGGCGCGGGCGACGACGCCCTGGCCGGCGGCACCAGCGCCCAGCTGGTCTACGACCCCGAGGGCGGCATCCGGGCCGACAGGGGCGCGCTGACCAAGCCCGGCAAGTGGCTGCGGCTCACCCCGGCCAAGGGCGGGCTGACCGACGCGCAGAAGGCCAAGTACCCGCACCTGGCGGGCTACCGGGCCTTCACCGTGGACCCCAGGGACGCCGCCCGCGTCCCGGCCGCGCTCCGCGGCCAGCTGCTGTTCACCGAACACCTGCCCAGCGGCGCCGTCCTGGCCGGCACCGGGGTGCAGACCCCGGGCGTGCTGGACGACCTGTACGCCGGGCGGACCGGCAAGGTCGACTTCGGCCCGGCCTACTACAACGGCAAGGTGGCGCTGTCGCTCTGGGCGCCGACCGCGCAGGAGGTCTCCGTCCAGGTCTTCGACAGCGCCACCGGGGGCACCCCGAGGACGCTGCCGCTGAAGCTCGACGACGAGACCGGCGTCTGGGAAGTCGTCCGCGACAAGGGCGAGTTGGACGGCAGGTACTACCTGTACCAGGTGAAGGTCTGGGCGCCGTCCACCCAGCAGCTGGTGGTCAACACCGTCACCGACCCGTACTCGGTGGCGCTGTCCACCGACTCCCGGCGCAGCCTGGTCGCCGACCTCGACGCCAAGGCGCTCAAGCCCGCGGGCTGGGACGACCACGCCCGTCCGCAGGCCGTCCCGCCCGCGCAGCAGCAGATCCAGGAACTGCACGTCCGGGACTTCTCGGTGGAGGACCCCACCGTCCCGGCCGCCGAGCGCGGCACCTACCTGGCGTTCACCGAGTCGGACTCGGCCGGCATGCGGCACCTGCGGGACCTGGCCAAGGCCGGGGTGACCACGGTCCACCTGCTGCCGACCTTCGACATCGCCACCGTCCGGGAGAACCGGGCCGACCAGAAGCTGCCGGCCTGCGACCTCAAGTCCCTTCCGGCGGACGGCCCGAAGCAGCAGGAGTGCGTGGCGGCCGTGGCCGCCGACGACGCGTACAACTGGGGCTACGACCCGCTGCACTACAACGTGCCGGAGGGCTCGTACGCCACCGACCCGAACGGGGTCGCCCGCACGGTGCAGTTCCGGCAGATGGTGCAGGCGATGCACGCGGCCGGGCTGCGGGTGGTGCTCGACGTGGTCTACAACCACACCGCCGCCAGCGGCCAGGCCGAGCACTCGGTGCTGGACAAGGTGGTTCCCGGCTACTACCAGCGGCTGGACGCCGACGGCAAGGTGACGGCGGACAGCTGCTGCGCCGACACCGCGCCCGAGCACGCCATGATGAACCGGCTGGTGGTCGACTCGGTGACGCTGTGGGCCCGCGAGTACAAGGTGGACGGCTTCCGCTTCGACCTGATGGGCCTGGACCCGAAGTCCACCATGCTGGACGTGCAGGCCGCGCTGCGGAAGATGACGCCGGACTCGGACGGCGTGGACGGGAAGAACGTGTTCCTCTACGGCGAGGGCTGGAACTTCGGCGCCGTCGCGAACAACGCCCGGTTCGAGCAGGCCACCCAGCAGAACATGGCCGGCACCGGCATCGCCACCTTCGACGACCGGATCCGGGACGCCGCCCGCGGCGGCAACTTCATGCTGAACTCCGCCCCGCAGCAGGGCTTCGCCTCGGGCCTGTACACCGACCCGAACGGCTCGGCCGCGAACGGCACCCCGGAGGAGCAGAAGGCCCGGCTGCTGCACCAGATGGACCAGCTGAAGGTCGGGCTGACCGGCAACCTGGCCGGCTACTCCTTCACCGACAGCTCCGGAAAGCCCGTCACCGGCGCCCAGGTCGACTACAACGGCGCCCCGACCGGATACGCGGCCAAGCCCGGCGAGGCGGTGGAGTACGTGGACGCCCACGACAACACCGACCTCTTCGACGCGCTCGCGTACAAGCTGCCGACCGGCACCGCGCCCGCCGACCGGGCCCGGATGCAGGCGCTCGGGCTCTCGCTGACCGCGCTCACCCAGGGCGCGGGCTTCGCCCAGGCCGGCAGCGACCTGCTGCGCTCCAAGTCGCTCGACTCCAACTCCTACGACTCGGGGGACTGGTTCAACGCGATCCACTGGGACCCGGCCCAGGGCAACGGCTGGGGCCGCGGCCTGCCGATGGCGAAGGACAACCAGGAGCAGTGGCCGGCCGCCCGGTCCCTGCTGGCGAACCCGGAGCTGACCGTCGGCGCGGCCGACATCCGGTCGGCCTCGGCGCAGTACCAGGAGTTCCTGCGGATCAAGCAGTCCTCGCCGCTGTTCTCGCTGCCGAGCCTGGCCGCCGTCCAGCAGCGGCTCTCCTACCCGCTCTCCGGCACCGCCGGCGAGACGCCCGGGGTGATCACCCTGCACCTGGACGGCACCGGGCTGCCGGGGGCGGAGAAGGGCGTCACGGTGGTCTTCAACGCGACGCCCACGGCGCAGGCGCAGACCGTGCCGGCGCTGAAGGGCACCGGCCAGGCGCTGCACCCCGTCCAGGCGGGCGGGGCGGACCGGGTGGTGCAGCGGTCCGGCTTCGACGCCGCGACCGGTACCTTCACCGTGCCGGGCCGCACCGTGGCGGTGTTCGTCCAGCGCTGACCCGCCGTCGCCGACCGGTCGGCACCGGTTCGTTCCGGCGCCGACCCGTCCGACACTGATTCGTACACCCCGACAACTCCCGGGCCCCGTACCACTGTTCAGGTGGTGCGGGGCCCATTCGCGGTCGGCGGGGGCACGGTTGCGTTCCGGACGCACGATGGCCGGAAACCGTTGATGGCACGGCCGGAACTGTGACGTGCCGGGTCTGCCGGGCGCTGTCGGCCACCCGCCGGGGCCGGAACCGGCCCTGAGTGCTGGTCACCGACTGCCGGTGGTGATCGAACTTTGTCCGGGGCCATGAAAACCGTGTTCACGAGTTCGTCGTGGGGTAACACAACTGACGGAGCGCCCTCCATACGGTTTCGGTAATGAATCGGCCAATCCGTGGCATGCATCTGTCATTAACGGCTCGTTTGCTGCCACGATTCCCCCGGCTGTAGACGAGGGGACCCCACCCCCCGGTGCAGCTGTTCCAGTTCAGGTGCAGCGCGTCCGACCCTGCAACGAGTTGTGAGCACCGCATCCGCACTCCCGTCGCACCCGGCGGGGGCCCCCACTGCGCCGCGACCCCGCGGCTCAGGTTTCTCTCCACCGTGCGCGACCCAGCGCCGGTCGGAAAAGGAGTCCGCATGTCCCGTTACGCTCACGCACGGAAGGCGGCGGTTGTCATGGCCGCCTCCACCGCGCTGCTGGTCACCGGCATACCGGTGATCGCCCAGGCGGCCACGCCGGACGCGCCGGCCGCCGTCGCGGCCCAGCAGGCGAACCGCGCCCAGCTGATCTCCGCCGCGAACCAGCAGACCACCAGCCTCGCCCAGAGCCTCGGGCTGAGCGGTGAGGAGAAGCTGGTCACCAAGGACGTCTTCCAGGACGCGGACGGCACCCGCCACCTGCGGTACGAGCGCACCCTCAACGGACTGCCCGTCCTGGGTGGGGACCTGGTGGTGCACCAGGCGCCCACCGGTGCGACCAAGAGCGTTGACCGGGCCAGCACCGCCCCGCTGAGCGGTGTCAGCACCACGCCGAAGCTGGCCGCCCCGGCCGCGCAGACCGCCGCGCTCGCCGCCGAGCAGGGCACCGCGGTCGACACCGCGCCGCGCCTGGTGGTCTGGGCCGCGGACAACAGCCCCCGGCTGGCCTGGGAGACCGTCGTCTCCTCGACCAAGTCCGACGGCACCCCGAGCAAGATGCACGTCGTCACCGACGCCACCAGCGGCCAGGTCATCCAGCAGTGGGACGGCATCGAGACCGGCTCCGGCAAGGGCGTCTTCGTCGGCAACGTCACCATCGGCACCACCCAGTCGGGTTCGTCGTACCAGCTGAAGGACGGCACCCGCGGTGGGATGTACACCACCAACCTGAACCACGGGACCTCGGGCACCGGCACGCTGTACAGCAAGTCCACCGACACCTGGGGCGACGGCACCGTCAACAACGGCGAGTCCGCCGCGGTCGACGCCCACTACGGCGTCGCGGCCACCTGGGACTACTACAAGAACACCTTCGGCCGCAACGGCATCCGCAACGACGGTGTCGGCGCCTACAGCCGCGTCCACTACGGCAACAACTACGTGAACGCGTTCTGGGACGACTCCTGCTTCTGCATGACGTACGGCGACGGCAGCAACAACACCGCGCCGCTGACCGAGCTGGACGTCGCGGGCCACGAGATGAGCCACGGCGTCACCGCGGCCACCGCCAACCTGACCTACTCCGGCGAGTCCGGCGGCCTCAACGAGGCCACCTCGGACATCTTCGGCACGATGGTCGAGTTCTACGCCAACATCCCGACCGACAACCCCGACTACCTGATCGGTGAGTTGATCAACATCAACGGGGACGGCACCCCGCTGCGCTACATGGACAAGCCGTCCAAGGACGGTGCCTCGGCCGACTACTGGTCCTCCACCGTCGGCAACAAGGACGTCCACTACTCGTCCGGCGTCGCCAACCACTTCTTCTACCTGCTGTCCGAGGGCAGCGGCGCGAAGACCATCAACGGCGTCAACTACGACTCGCCGACCCAGGGCAACATCGCGGTCACCGGCATCGGCCGGGACAAGGCGGCGGCCGTCTGGTACCGCGCGCTGACCACCTACATGACCTCCAGCACCAACTACGCCGCGGCGCGCACCGCGACGGAGAAGGCGGCCACCGACCTGTACGGGGCCGGCAGCGCCGAGCTGGCCGCGGTCGGCACCGCCTGGGCGGGCGTCAACGTCGGCACGGCGCCCAACCCGGGCGGCGTCACCGTCACCAACCCGGGCAACCAGTCCACCGCCGTCGGCGGCGCGGTCAACCTGGCGATCAAGGCCACCGGTGGCACCGCCCCGCTGACCTACTCGGCCACCGGCCTGCCCACCGGCCTGTCGATCAACGCCTCCACCGGCGCGATCACCGGCACCGCCTCCACCGCGGGCACCTACAACGTGACCGTCACGGCGAAGGACTCGGCCGGCAAGACCGGTACGACCAGCTTCACCTGGACCGTCTCCACCGGTGGCGGCGGCTGCACCCCGGCCCAGCTGCTGGGCAACGAGGGCTTCGAGTCGGGCACGGCCACGCCGTGGACCGCGTCGAGCGGCGTGGTGGACAGCAGCGCCTCGCAGGCGGCCCACAGCGGCTCCTGGAAGGCGTGGCTGAACGGCTACGGCTCCACCCACTCGGACTCGCTGTCGCAGACGGTGAGCATCCCGGCCGGCTGCAAGGCGACGCTGAGCTTCTGGCTGCACATCGACACCGCCGAGTCGGGCACCACCGCGTACGACAAGCTGACCGTCTCGGTGAACGGCACCGCGCTGAAGACCTACTCCAACGTGGACGCCGCGGCCGGCTACCAGCAGCGCACCTTCGACCTGTCGGCCTACGCGGGCCAGACGGTCACCGTGAAGTTCGCCGGGACCGAGGACGCCTCGCTCCAGACCAGCTTCGTGATCGACGACACCTCCGTCCAGACCGGCTGAGCCCGGGCCGGCTCCTGACGGGCCGGTGAACCAGGACAGGTGAGGGGCCCGGCGGCTACGGCTGCCGGGCCCTTGTCGTGCCCGCCCCTCCTGGCCCGGCCCCGGCTCGTCCTCGGCTTCTCCTCGGCTCCTCCCGGGTCTGCTCCCGGGCTCGCTCCCCGGCTCCTCCTCGGCTTCTCCCGGGCTTTCGACCAAGGTCTTGACGGCCCCCGCGGGTGCCTCTAGGTTCGGCGCTGCAAGTTTCCGGCAAGTTGCAGAAATTTCCTGCAGTTCCCCTGCGGCCCTTCCGCAGGCTCCCCCTCCGGCTGCCCCACCCCAGCCACCCCCAGGAGACGACGTGGTCACCACCGCCCCCGCCCGCCGGCCCGCCCGCGCGGCCGGTGCGCTCGCCGCCTCGGCGGCGCTCGCCCTCTCGCTCGGCACCTCCCTCGGTGCCCCCGCCGCCCAGGCCGCCCCGCCCGCCAACAACGGCAAGGACGTCACCGCCACCCTCTTCGAGTGGCGCTTCGACTCCGTCGCCCAGGCCTGCACCTCCACCCTCGGGCCCAAGGGCTACGGCTTCGTCGAGGTCTCCCCGCCGCAGGAGCACATCCAGGGCGCGCAGTGGTGGACCTCCTACCAGCCGGTCAGCTACAGGATCGCCGGACGGCTCGGCGACCGCACGTCCTTCAAGAACATGGTCGCCACCTGCCACGCGGCCGGGGTCAAGGTGATAGCCGACGCGGTGGTCAACCACATGTCGGCGGGCTCCGGCACCGGCACCGGCGGCACCGCGTACACCAAGTACAACTACCCCGGCACGTACCAGGACCAGGACTTCCACGGCTGCCGCCAGCCGATCACCAACTACCAGGACCGCGGCAACGTCCAGAACTGCGAACTGGAGAACCTCTCCGACCTGGACACCGGCAGCGCCTACGTCCAGACCACCATCGCGCACTACCTGGACGACCTGGCCTCGCTCGGCGTCGACGGCTACCGGATCGACGCCGCCAAGCACATCGCCGCCGCCGACCTCGCCGCGATCAAGGCCAGGATGGCCAACCCCAAGGCGTACTGGGTCCAGGAGGTCATCTACGGCGCCGGCGAGCCGGTCCAGCCCACCGAGTACACCGGCACCGGTGACCTGGACGAGTTCCGGGCCGGCACCGACCTCAAGCGGATGTTCACCACCGACAAGCTCGCCAACCTCAGCGGCTGGGGCGCCTCCTGGGGCTACCTGCCGAGCGGCCAGGCGCGCACCTTCGTCGACAACTGGGACACCGAGCGCAACGGCTCCACCCTCAACTCCACCTACGGCAACACCTACACGCTCGCCAACGTCTTCCTGCTGGCCTCGCCGTACGGCGCCCCCAACGTCCACTCCGGCTACTCCTTCGCCAACAAGGACGACGGCCCGCCGAACGGCGGCACCGTCAACGCCTGCTACCAGGACGGCTGGAACTGCACCCACGCCTGGCGGCAGATCGCCAACATGGTCGGCTTCCGCAACGCGGTGGCGGGCACCGGGGTGAGCAACTGGTGGTCCAACGGCGGCAACGCGATCGCCTTCGGCCGCGGCGGCAAGGGCTACGTCGCGATCAACCACGAGGGCGCCGCGATCACCCGGACCTTCCAGACCGGGCTGCCGGCCGGCACCTACTGCGACGTCCAGCACGGCGACCCGCAGGCCGGCGGCGGCTGCACCGGCCCGACCTACCAGGTGGGCGCCGACGGGCAGTTCACCGCGACGGTCGGCGCGGGCGACGCGGTCGCGCTGTACGTCCAGCCCGGCGCGAGCGTCTCCGGCGCCTCGTTCAACGTCAACGCGACCACCACGCCCGGGCAGAACATCTACCTGGTCGGCGACGCCGCGGCGCTCGGCGGCTGGGACCCGGCGAAGGCGCTGCCGCTCTCCTCGGCGGGCTACCCGGTCTGGTCGCTGGCGCTGTCGCTGCCGGCCGGCACGTCCTTCCAGTACAAGTACGTCCGCAAGGACGCGAGCGGCGCGGTGACCTGGGAGTCCGGCGCCAACCGGACGGCGACGGTGCCCTCGGGCGGGACGGTCACGCTGAACGACACCTGGCGGCCGTGAGGCCGGAGCGGACCGGGGGCCCGTCGGCATCGACCGGCGGGGCCCCTCCCGCGGCCCTCCGGGCCGGGGTTCAGCCCCGCCCGATGTAGGGCATGGCCGTCGCCATCACGGTGGCGAACTGCACGTTGGCCTCCAGCGGCAGCCCGGCCATGTGCCGTACGGTGCGTGCCACGTCGGCCACGTCCATGGTCGGCTCGGGGGCGATCCGGCCGTCCGCCTGCCGCACGCCCGCGCCCATCGCCGCCGTCATGTCGGTCGCCGCGTTGCCGATGTCGATCTGCCCGCAGGCGATCCGGTACGGGCGGCCGTCCAGCGACAGCGACCGGGTCAGGCCGGTCACGGCGTGCTTGGTCGCGGTGTAGGCGATCGAGTGCGGGCGCGGGACGTGCGCGGAGATCGAGCCGTTGTTGATGATCCGGCCGCCCTGCGGGTCCTGCTCCTTCATCCGCCGGAACGCGGCCCGGGCGCAGAGGAAGGCGCCGGTCAGGTTGAGGTCGACCACGGCCCGCCAGTCCTCGACCGCCAGCTCGTCCACCGGGACGGCCGGGCCGAAGGCGCCGGCGTTGTTGAACAGCAGGTCCACCCGGCCGTGGCGCTCGGCGGCCGTGGCGAACAGCGCGTCCACCGCGGCCGGGTCGGTGACGTCGGTCGGCACCACGTCGGCCGGGGCCGCGCAGAGCGCGGCGGTCTCCCGCAGCGGTCCGGACCGGCGGCCGGCCAGCACCGTCCGCCAGCCGTCCGCGGCCAGCTCCACCGCCACGGCCCGGCCGACGCCGCTCCCGGCTCCGGTGACGACGGCGATCCGCTGGTTCATGGCACCCTCCTCGATGACTGTTCCCGGTCGGCCCCGGCCTGGGCGTGCCCTGGGCATGGCCTGGGCACAGCCTGGGCAAGGCCTGGGCGTGCCCCGGAGATCTTCGCGGATCCGGGGGTCGCCGTCACTGGTCGAAGCCGCCGAGGAGCTGGTCGAATCACCAGAATCCGGACGATTCGGCGGGGCTCCGACGGCCACCCCCGCCGACCGGCCCCCGCCGACCGGGGGGACGGGTGAAGGCTTTTACCTGATCGCGAACAAACATTGGATTTCCGGTGGCCACCGCGCAACCGGGCCACCCCGGCCTACGTCATAAGATCGCAGGAAGGCGCACCCCCGCGAAGGGGCGGCGCGCCATCACTCCGGGGGACGCGCCAGCGCTGTGCCCTCGGGCATGTCCGGCCCCACCGGGGGGCCGCCGCCCGGTCACGGACCGGGCGCGACATCGGTCGGAGAGTCCTCACCGTGCTTAGGCAGTCGTCCCGTTCCCGCGCCGTCCTGTCCGGCGCCGCCGTGCTCGCCCTGGCCGCCTCGCTCGCGGCCTGCGGGAGTTCCGGCGGTGGGAAGGGGGACAGCGCCACGGCGAGCGCCGGCGCGACCGGCGGCAGCTCGTCGGGCAGCCCGAGCACCACCGGCACCGGCCAGCCCGCGACCGGCAGCGCCACCCCGGCCGCCGCCTCCGGCAAGGTGCTGATGCCCACCGGGCCCGCCGCCGCCCTCAGCAAGTCCCGGGACACCGGCGCCGGCCCGATCATGATGACCAAGGTGACCGGCGCGAAGTCCGGCGTCACCGGCCAGGTCTGGGTCTGGCTGCCGCCCGAGTACAACGACCCCAAGTTCGCCAAGACCGGCTTCCCGGTGCTCACCCTGTTCGCGGGCGGCCAGAGCAACGGCTACAACACCTGGACCGACAACCAGCTGCCGATCCAGGAGGAGAACGAGCGGCTGGTCAAGGAGGGCAAGTCCCACCCGTTCATCATGATCATGCCGGTGCAGAACTTCAACGGCGACGAGAAGAACGCGCTGGACTGCTCCGACATCCCGGGCCAGGCCAAGATGGCCACCTGGATGGCCGAGGACCTCCCGGACTTCGTCCGCGCCAACTTCCGCACCGTGAAGGGCCGCGACGGCTGGGGCGTGATGGGCGCCTCCACCGGCGGCTTCTGCAGCGCCAAGCTCGCCCTCCAGTACCCGCAGGTCTACAAGGCCGCGGTGCCGATCGACGGCTACTTCATACCGGACTCGGGGCTGTGGAAGGGCCACGACGCGGAGAAGGCCGCCAACAACCCGGACGTGCTGGTCACCCAGGGCAAGGCGGACGTGAGCATGCTGGTCACCGCGGGCGGCGCCAACCCGTACGAGACCAAGGTGGTCAAGAGCTGGGTGGAGAAGGCGGTGCCGCCGGTGAACCTCCAGTACCACGAGCAGCCCGGCGGCAAGCACCTGACCTCGGACTTCAAGAAGATGATCCCGGACACCCTGGTGTGGCTCACCGCCCACCTGGCGGGGCCGGCGGCCGACTGAGGCCCCCGCTCCGACCTGTTTCCCACCTGCTCCCACCGCTGCCGCCGGTGCCGGGACGCGTTCGCGCTCCCGGCA
>NZ_JBHUAL010000190.1:0-18648 GCF_042789775.1 Kitasatospora sp. NPDC056800
GCCCGATCCTCGGGCGGCACGGCAGCGCCGTTTCCCGCACCCATAATGGAGGCCGGTTCAGCGGGTCGGCGGTGGGGGCAAGCAGGTGCAGGGCTGGCAGGTCAGGAACGGGATCGACGGCAGCACCACTGTGCACGGCGGCGTGCAGCAGGCCGGGGAGATGACCTTCCACCAGTACGCGGCGCCGGCCGCCCCGGTGGAGTGGCCGGTGGTGATCGGGCGGATTCCGCCGAAGGCGACCGCCTTCCAGCCCCGGGAGCAGCTGCGGGAGGCGATCGACGAGGCGCGCGGGCAGTACGGGACGGTCGTGCTCAGCCAGGTCCTGGCGGGCGGCGGGGGCGTCGGGAAATCCCAACTCGCGGCGCACTACGCGCGCGAGGCCGTCGAGGCGGGCACGGACCTGGTCCTGTGGGCCGACGCCGCCGAGCCCTCCGCCGTCACCGAGCTGTACGCCCGGGCCGCGATGGCGGTCCAGGCGCCCGGGACGAGCAGCGATGCGGCCGAGCAGGACGCCGAGCGCTTCCTGGCCTGGCTCGCCGCCACCGAGCGCGGCTGGCTGATCGTTCTCGACAACACCACCGAGCACACCCCCGAGGAGCTGTGGCCCGTCACCAGCCGGGGTGGCCAGGGGCGGGTCATCGCGACCACCCGCCACCGGGGCGCGGCCAGTACAGGCGGCGACCGGGCGCTGGTGGACGTCAGCACCTACTCCCCCGCCGAGTCGGCCGCCTACCTGGGCGAACGACTGGAACGCGCGAAATGCGCCCGCTTCCTCGACGAACACGCGGCCGAGCTCGCCGAGGAACTGGGCCACCTGCCACTCGCGCTGGCCCACGCCGCCGCCTATATGGTCAACACCCGCCGCAGTTGCGGCCGTTACCTCGAACTCTTCCGCGACCGCTCACGCAGCCTGGACACGGTCCTACCAGCCCGCACCGGCGTCGACGGCTACCGGGGACCGGTGACGGCGGCGCTGCTGCTGGCCCTGGACGCGGCACAGCAGGAGGAGCCGGTCGGGCTCGCCGGGCCGGCCCTCCAGTTGGCGGCACTGCTCGACCCGGCCGGGCACCCGCAGGGGCTGTGGAGCACCGAGGAGGTGCTGGAGCATCTCGGCAGCGTTCGCGGCACGCCCGTCACGGCCGACGACGCGCTGGACGCGCTCGCCGTACTGCACAACTACAGCCTCGTCACGCTCACGGAGACCGCCGACCGGGAGGTGACCCTGCACGCGCTCACCGCCCGGGCTGCTCTGGACATCGGTCCGGATGTGCCGGAAGCGTGGCTCGCGGCTGCCGATGCCCTCGCCGAACTGTGGCCGAGTGCGGATTACAGCGCGCAGGGCTTGGCCGCGACACTCCGGGCCAACACCGGCGTGCTTGCCGGGCACCGCACCTCCGACCTGATTCGACCGTCGCGGGGAATTCACCAGCTCTTGTTCTACTGCGGGATCAGCCTCATCGAGGCGGGCCTCTACACCGCCAGCATCCGGTACTGGAGCAGCCTTGCCGCAGCGAGCGAGCGGGTTCTCGGCATCGACCATCCGGACACCCTCACCGCCCGCAACAACCTCGCCGCCGCCTACTCGGACGCCGGGCACACAGACGAGGCCATGCGGCTCCAGGAGGAGGTCCTCGAAGACCGCCGGCGTGTCCTCGGCGACGACCATCCCGACACCCTCACGACCCGCAACAACCTCGCCGTCACCTACCGGGGTGCCGGACGTACCGACGACGCCGTCAGCCTCTTGGAACAGGTCCTCGAAGACCGCCGACGCGTCCTCGGCGACGACCATCCGGACACCCTCACCGCCCGCCACAACCTCGCCGTCACCGAGTCGGAGACCGGGCGGATCGACGACGCCGTCGTCCTCCTGGAGCAGGTCCTCGAGGACCGCCGGCGCGTCCTCGACGCAGACCACCCCGACACCCTCCTGACCTGCAACAACCTTGCCGTCATGTACTGGGAGGCCGGACTCCGGGACCGATCGCTGGAGATGCTCCGCCAGGCAGTGGCTGATCTGGACCGCGTCCTCGGACCGGACCATCCGGACACCGCACTGGCCACGGAGAACCTTCGTGACCTGACCCAAGGACCTCAGCCCGACGCCGCCCACGACAGCAGCACCCGCAGCCCGTCGTCCGAGGCCGAGCCCGGGTCGGCGGTGTAGGTGACCAGCGCCTGTCCGGAGTCGTCGGCGGGCCGCAGCGTGTCGTAGGCGAGGTCGAGCGTCCCGGCGAGGGGGTGGCGGAAGGACTTCCGGCCGGAGGTCTTGTCGGCGACCGGGTGGTCGGCCCACATCTGGCGGAACTCCTCGCTGCCGAGGCAGAGTCGGCCGACCAGTTCGGCGAGCAGGGGGTCGTCGGGGCGGCGGCCGGCTTCGAGGTGGAGGAAGGCGACGTTCTCGCGTGCGCAGCCCGCCCAGTCGGCGTAGAGCTCGCGGGAGGCGGGGTCGAGGAAGGTGATGCGGGCGATGTTGCGGTCCTCGACGGGCAGGGCGCCGTAGTCGCCGAACAGGGCGACGGCGGCGCGGTTCCAGGCCAGGATGTCCATCCGGTGGCCCATCACCACGGCGGGGGTGTGGTGGAGCTGTTCCAGCAGGTGCAGCAGGGAGGGGCGCGGCTGCTGGCGGACGGCGGGGCGGCGGCGCGGCCCGGGCGTGGGGCGGGCGAGGCGGTGGAGGTGGCCGGACTCGTCGGGGGCGAGGCGCAGGGCGCGGGCGACGGCGTCGAGGACGGCGTCGGACGGGTTGCCGACGCGGCCCTGTTCGAGGCGGGTGTAGTAGTCGACGCTGACGCCGGCGAGGTGGGCGAGTTCCTCGCGGCGCAGTCCGGCGACGCGGCGGCGGCCGCCGTAGTCGGGGAGGTCGACGTCCTCGGGGCGCAGGCCGGCGCGGCGGGTGCGGAGGAATTCGCTCAGGGCGCTGCTCGGGTTCACGTCATGGATTCTCACCCGGACGGGTGCCGCCGTGCCTGGTCCTGCCAGGACCAGGCACGAAGAGGCACTCAGCCGGTCAGCGACGGGAACGCCGGGACGAGCCCGCCGTCGATCACGACGTCCTGACCGGTGATGTACGAGGAGCGCTCGGAGAGCAGGAAGGCGACCGTCTCCGCGACGTCCTCGGCGGTGCCCAGCCGGCCGAGCGGGACGTGGCGGCGGATCGGCTCGTGGTCGGCCGGGTCGGGGACGGCCGCGTGGAACATCTCGGTGACGATGTAGCCGGGGCTGACCGAGTTGACCCGGATGCCGCGCCCGGCCAGTTCGCTGGCGAGGGTGCGGGCGAGGCTGAGGACGGCGGCCTTGCTGGCGGCGTAGACGGCGGCGCCGGGCAGGCCGCGGTGCGGGGTCCAGGAGGCGTTGAGGACGACCGATCCGCCGCCGGCGGCGTCCAGCAGCGGCAGGGCGTGCTGGACGGTGAAGAACACGCCCTTGAGGTTGGTGGCGACGATCCGGTCGAACTCGGCCTCCGCCACCTCGCCGACCGGTTGGAAGCCGGCCACGCCCGCGTTGGCGAAGACCCCGTCGAGGCGGCCGTACCGCTCACCCACGGTGTCGGCCAGCCGGGCGAGGTCGGCGGGTACGGAGGCGTCGGCGCGGACGGTGAGCAGCCGGTCGCCGGCGTCGAGGCGGGCCGCGGCGCGGGCGAGCCGGTCCTCGTCGCGGCCGGTGACGACGACCCGGGCGCCGGTGCCGAGGAGGTGGCGGGCGGTGGCGAAGCCCATGCCGCTGGTGCCGCCGGTGACGAGGACGGCGGGGGCGGTGGGGGCGGTGGCGTCGGAGGAGATGTTGTTCATGGCGTCCACCCTCGGGACCGGCGCCGGGCCGGCACCAGGCCCGGTCCGACCGTGGGTCCCGGAGGACCACCCTCCGAAAGACACCTCTGGAGAACGGCTCCGGAAAACCGCCCTCCCGACCGGGAATCGGAGCGATCACCGGGTGGTTGGGCCAAGGCGACGGTCCACTACGGCACTCGCGAAGAAGGACTTCCCATGAAGATCGGCATCATCGGCGCGGGCAACATCGGCGGCAACCTGACGCGGCGGCTGACCGCGCTGGGGCATGAGGTGGCGGTGGCGAACTCCCGCGGCCCGGAGACGCTCAAGGCGCTGGTCGACGAGACCGGGGCGACGGCGGTGACGGTCTCCGAGGCCGCCCGCGGGGCACAGGTGGTGGTGGTGACGGTGCCGCTGAAGAACGTGCCGGACCTGCCCGCCGGGCTGCTGGACGGCGCCGCCGAGGGCGTCGCGGTGATCGACACCGGCAACTACTACCCGAAGGAGCGCGACGGCCGGATCGACGCGATCGAGGACGGCGGGCTCACCGAGAGCCGGTGGACGGAGCAGCACATCGGGCACCGGGTGGTGAAGGTGTTCAACGGCACCTACGCCCAGGACCTGCTGGAGCGTCCGCGCCCGGCGGGCGACCCGGAGCGGCTGGCCGTGCCGGTCGCCTCGGACGACGAGGCGGCCAAGCGGGTGGTCCGGGCGCTGGTCGACGAGTTGGGCTTCGACACCGTGGACGCGGGCGGCATCGACGAGTCCTGGCGCCAGCAGCCGGCCACCCCGGTGTACGGGCTGCGCGCCGGTGTCGAGGCGGTCACCCGGGCGCTCGCGGAGGCGTCTCCGGAGCGCCCGGCGGCCCACAAGGCCTGACCCCGCCGAAGGAGGCGGAGCCGGCAGCTCAGCGGAGCCGGCGCGCCCCCTCCGCCGGGACGGCGGTGAGGGTGCGCGGCTCCGCGTACCCGGCCGCGCGGAACGCGGCGGTGACCTCGGCGGCGACGTGTCCGGCCGCGTCCGCGTCCACCAGGGCGATGACCGAGCCGCCGAAGCCGCCGCCGGTCATCCGCGCGCCGTGGGCGCCGGCGGCCACGGCGGCCTCGACGGCGAGGTCGGTCTCCGGGCAGGAGACCCGGTAGTCGTCGCGCAGCGAGGCGTGTCCGGCGGTGAGGATCGGGCCGAGCGCGGCGGGGTCGCCGGCGTCCAGACCGGCGACCGCGTCCTCCACCCGGGCGTTCTCGGTGACCACGTGCCGCACCAACGGGACCAGCTCCGAGGGGAGTTGGGCGAGTGCGTCGGCCAGACCGGACGGCTGGAGCGAGCGCAGCGCGGGCAGCCCGAGCAGGGCGGCGGCCCGTTCGCAGCCGGCCCGCAGCGCGGCGTAGGCGCCGTCGCCGAGGTCGTGCTTCACCCGGGTGTCCAGGACCAGCAGGGCGAGGCCCGCGCCCGCCAGGTCGACGGGCACCTGACGCATCGTCAGATCCCGGCTGTCCAGGAACAGCGCGACCCCGGGGCGGCAGCACATGGAGGCCATCTGGTCCATGATCCCGCAGGGCACGCCGACGAAGGCGTTCTCGGCCCGCTGTGCGAGCACCGCCAGTTCGACGGCCGAAAGGCCGAGCCCGTACAGGTCGTTGTAGGCGGCGGCGACGACGCACTCCAGTGCGGCGGAGGAGGACAGCCCGGCGCCGCTGGGCACGTCGCTGTCCAGCCGGAGGTCCGCCCCGCCGACCGGGTACCCGGCCTCGCGCAGCGCCCAGACCACCCCGGCCGGGTAGCCGGCCCAGCCGGGCACGGAGCCCGGCGCGAGGTCGTCGACCGGGAGCGCGACGAGTTCCCGGCCCTGCGCGGACCAGAGCCGCAGCAGTCCGTCCCCGCTGCGGGCGGCCTGGGCGCGGACGGTCTGCGGCAGGGCGATCGGGAGGACGAACCCGAGGTTGTAGTCGGTGTGTTCGCCGATCAGGTTCACCCGGCCGGGGGCGGCCCACTCCCCCTCGGACGGACGGCCGTACAGCTGCTCGAAGTCGTTCATGCGGTGGCCTCCCGCAGCCGGCGGGCCGCGTGCTCGGGGGTGACGTCGTTGACGAAGGCGTCCATGCCGGATTCCACCCCGGCCAGGTACTTGAGCTTGTCGGCGGTGCGGCGGATGGTGAACAGCTCCAGGTGCAGGGCGAGTTCGTCCCGCTGATCGACGGGGGCCTGGTGCCAGGCGGAGATGTACGGGGTGCGGCCGGTGCCGAAGAGCCGGTCGAAGCGGCGCAGCAACTCCAGGTAGAGGGTGGGGAATTCGTCCCGCTGGTCGGCGTCCAGCGCGGTCAGGTCGGGCACCCGGCGGTGCGGGTACAGGTGCACCTCGTACGGCCAGCGGGCGGCGAAGGGGACGAAGGCCGTCCAGTGCGTCCCGGCGAGGACGACGCGCTCGCCGTGGGCGCGTTCGGCGGCGAGCAGGTCGTCGAAGAGGTTGCGGCCGGCGGTGGCGCGGTGCTCGGCGGCGCGGGCGGCCATCCGGGCGGTGCGCGGCGCGGTGAAGGGCAGGGCGTAGATCTGGCCGTGCGGGTGGGCGAGGGTGACGCCGATCTCGGCGCCCCGGTTCTCGAAGCAGTAGACCTGCCGCACGCCGGGCAGAGCGGAGAGTTCGGCGGTGCGGTCGGTCCAGGCGTCCAGGACCAGCCGGGCACGCTCGGGGGTGAGGTCGGCGAAGGAGGCCTCGTGGTCGGCGGTGAAGCAGACCACCTCGCAGCGCCCGGCGCCGGGGCCGCTGGTCCACAGGCCCTCGGCGGCCCGGACGGGCTCCGCGGGCGGGCCGGCCAGCGAGGGGAAGCGGTTCTCGAAGACGGCCACCTGGTAGTCCGCGGCCGGGATCTCGCTGTGCCGCCCGTCCCGGGACGGGCAGAGCGGGCACTCCTCGGGCGGCGGCTGGTAGGTGCGCGCCTGGCGGTGGGCCGCGATGGTGACCCAGTCGCCGGTGGCCGGGTCGAGCCGGACCTCGGAGCCGGGGGCCTGCGGGTCGAGCGGCCGTTCGTCCACGGCGTCGCGGCGGGCGGCCGTGCCGCCGTCGCAGGCCGTGCCACCAGCGCAGGCCGTACCGCCGTCGCAGGCGGCGTCGCCGGCGCAGGCCGCGCCGCTGTCGTAGTAGATCAGTTGCCGACCGTCCGCGAGGGTGGTCACGGTCCTGACGGTGGGCTGGGTCAGGGACGTCCCGGGCATGGCCCTTCTTCCTCTGAGCTCTGAGTGGAACACCGGAATCAACAGAAAGCTACAATCTCAAACATTATCCACCAGGACCACGCACCGGACGTGGTCGAAGGAGGCCTCCCGATGGCTGACAGCGCCCAACCGCTCGCCGGACAGCGCCGCGTGCTGATCCTGGAGCGGATCCGCGCGCGCGGCGGGGTCCGGGTCACCGAACTGGTCCGCGACCTCGGGGTCTCGGACATGACGGTCCGGCGCGACCTGGACGCGCTGGCCCGCCGCGGCCTAGTGCACAAGGTGCACGGCGGCGCGGTCCGGGTCGAGGCGCCGGCCACCGGCGAGCCCGGGTTCGAGACCAAGGCGCACTGGGAGCTGCCCGCCAAGGAGGCGATCGCCCGGGCCGCCGCCGCGCTCGTACCGCCGGGCTCGGCGGTCGGGCTGGCCGGCGGGACGACCACCTACGCGATCGCCCGGCGGCTGCGCTCGGTCGAGGGCCTCACCGTGGTGACCAACTCGCTGCGGATCGCCGAGCTGCTGGAACAGCCCGCCGAGGACGGCACCCCGTCCACCGCCACGGTGATCCGCACCGGCGGCGTGCGGACCCCCTCGGACGCGCTGGTCGGGCCGGTGGCCGACCAGGCGATCCGCTCCCTGCACGTCAACCTGCTGGTCCTGGGCTGCCACGGCCTCTCCCCCGAGGCCGGGCTGACCACCCCGAACCTGGCCGAGGCGGAGACCAACCGCGCCTTCCTCCGCTCGGCCCGCCGGGTGGTCGTGGTGGCCGACCACACCAAGTGGAACGCGGTCGGCCTGGCCTCCTTCGCCGACCTGGACCAGCTGGACGTCCTGGTCACCGACGACGCCCTGCCCGCCGAGCAGCGGGCGGCCGCCGCCGGACTGGTCGGCGAGCTGATCGTGGCCGCGACGGCGGACCACACGGGCCGAACCGGCTGACGGATCCGAAGGATTCAGCCGGGCCGACCCGAACTCCCCCGCACCACCAGCTCGGTGGGCAGTTCCAGCCCCTCCCCCGCCGCCGTCTCCCCGCGCACCTGGTCCAGCAGCCGGCCGACCAGCGCCGTGGCGATCGCCCGCAGCGGCAGCCGGACCGAGGTCAGCGCGGGGTGGAGGTGGCGGCAGAGCGGCGTGTCGTGGAACCCGGTGACGGCCACCCCGCCGGGCCCGACCACCAGCCCCTCCGCCCGGACCGCCTCGTACACGTCCAGCGCCAGCAGGTCGCTGCCGGCCGCGAAGGCGGTGGGCCGGTCGGGCCCGCGCAGCAACGCCCGTACGGAGGCCACCACGGACCCCGCGGCCGCCGTACCGGAACTCCCCGCCCCGGAAGCCCCCACCGCCACCGCGGACAGGCCCAACCGGCGTGCCTCGGCCAGGAACCCGGCCCGCCGCGCCGCCATCCAAGGCAGCTCCTCGGCGGCCCCGAGGTAGCCGATCCGGCGGTGGCCGAGCGCCGCGAGGTGCCGCACCACCTCGGCCATCGCCGCCTCGTTGCCGATGTCCACCCAGCGCTGGGGCTCGCCGGGGCCGGTCCGGCCGAAGCTGGCGAACGGGACGCCGAGCCGGGCCGCGTGGGCGATCCGGACGTCCTCGTGCAGGACGTCCGCCAGCACCAGTCCGTCCACCTGACGGGCCGCCACCAGTTCGTCGATGGCGGCCACCGGGTCGGCCGCGCCCTGCCCCGGTCGGAACAGCAGCACCCGCTGCCCCGCCGCCCCGGCCGCGTCGACCAGGGCCTCCAGGAAGCCGGCCATCAGCGGGTTGGGGTCGAGCGGGTCGTCCACCGGGGCGAGGTAGCCGAGGGTGCGCCGGGCGCCGCTGCGCAGCGAGCGGGCCGACTGGTCGGGCTGGTACCCGAGTTCGCGGATCGCCGCGTTCACCCGGTCCAGCGTCTCCGGGCGGACCCGCCGCGGCGCGTTGAGCGCGTTGGAGACGGTTTGCCGGGAGACCCCGGCCGCCCGGGCGACCTCCTCGATCGTGGTGGCGCCGCGGCGCGGCCGGTGCGGTCCCTCGGGCATGCGGTTCTCCAGACGTGGTCGGTGCGCGGAGCGGGCCGGGGCCCGGGGGCCGGCCGGCGGCCCCCGGAGGCGGTCAGCGACGCAGGGTCAGCAGCCCGCCGCGCGGCACCGGGATCACGTCCGCCCGGTCCAGCTCGACCTCGCCCTGCCGGACGATACGCCCCCGGGCGTCCTGCACCGTCACCGCCACCTGCCCGCGGCCGCCGGTGAGCCGGACGTCCGGGTCGGCGTCGGCGTTGGCCACCAGCAGGGTGCGCCAGTCGTCGCCGGAGGCGTCCACCGGCAGCGCGGCGTACCGGGCCACGGCCACCGTGCCGGTGTCGGTACCGGCGCCGGTGCCGCCGCCGGTGCCGCGCGCGGTGACCATCGGGTAGCCGAGGTCCGGGCGGGCCGGGAGCAGTTCGCCGAGCTGGAGGGTGTCGGCGTGCTCGCGGAAGACGCCGAGCCAGAAGGCGATCGCCTCGCGCTGCTCCTCGCTCTGGGCGGCGAGGTCGACGGAGATCTGCGGCACCGAGAACAGCACGTTGATCAGGTGGCAGGCGACCTGCTCGGCCGGTTCCTCCCGGTGCCACATCAGCATGTCGGCGTGGACCGGGACGGGCCCGGCGGCCAGCCGCACGTCGATGGTCCGCTGCCGGTTCTCCTGCGGGCTGAGGGGGCAGTCGGTGGCGCGGATCATGGTGGCGTACGGCCACAGGCCGGGGCTGACGTACGGCTGGCGGTGCTCGATCATCGCCTCCGGGTTCGCGGCGGTGATCCGGCCGCGGATCGCGGCGAGCAGCCGCTCCACGCCCTCGTCCACGCTCGCGCAGTCCGCGCCGGGGCGGGCCGCCGGGGCGTCGTCGCGCTCCGCGGCCCGGGCGAACCAGTCGACGAAGTCCACCTTGAGGCCGTCCATGCCCCACTCCTCGACGGCCCGGACGAGCCGGTCGGTGAGGAAGGCCCGGACCTCGGGGTGGCGCGGGTCCGCGACGATCGCGCCCATGTGGGCGGCGTCGGCCAGCGCGAGGTGGCCGATCTCCCGGTACGCGGCGCTGTCCTTGCCGATGAACGGCAGCGCGTACCAGAGCATGTAGCGCACCCCGAGCTCGTGCACCCGCCGGACGTGGGCGGCGGTGTCGGGCAGCGACACCGGCTCCCAGTCACCGCAGTGGGCGTAGCCGCGGGTGCGGTCGGCGGTCATCCAGCCGTCGTCCACGATGATCACGTCCAGGCCCAGCTCCTTGCCGAGCGCGGCCTGGGTCTCGACGCCCTTGGGGGTGATGTCCTGGTGCATCGAGTACCAGGTGGAGTACGCGGGACGGCGGGCGGCCTCCGGGATGTCGGCCGTACGGCCCTCGCCCCACCAGGCGGCCAGGTCGGCCAGGGCGCGCCCGAAGTGCCGGCGCGAGGTGTCGATCCGGACGGTGAGCCGGTCGGTGGCCTGGGCCCAGAACCGGAACTCGCCGGTCTCCTCGACCACTCCGGCCCCGGCCAGCACGTCCGGGCGGTCCGCCGCGAAGGCGCTCAGGGCGACGTCGCCGGTGCCGACCAGCGCGGCGATCGGCGCGCCGTTGGCCAGCGAGGTGCGGCGCGGGGCGCTCCAGGCGGCGGGCAGCCAGCCGGTGCCGCGCGGCTCGGGGGTCCAGAGGGCGGTGGCGTCGACGCAGGGCACCCGCCACTCGATCCGGACCTCGCCCGGGCCCTCGGCCGTCACCTCCACCACGCCGTCGGCGACGCCGCGGGCCGTGCCCGTGCCGCTCACCCGCAGGTCCAGCCCGTCGGCGTACAGCGGACGCAGGCCGCCGGCGGCGGTGGGGGCGTGCGGCTCCCAGACGTCGGCCGCCGCCGCGCCGGCCGTCGTCCCGCTCGTACCGGCCGTGACCCCGGTCGTGGCGCCGGTCGTGCTCACGGTCGTGCCGGTGTCGTTCGTCTCGGTCATGGTCAGCCCTTCGTGGCGCCGGCCAGCAGGCCGGAGATGAACTGCCGCTGGAGGACCAGGAAGAGGACCATCATCGGCAGGGTGGACAGCGCGGTGCCGGAGAGGATCGCGCCGTAGTCGGTGTTGGACTTGTTGCCGTGCAGCGTCGCCAGGGCGACCGGCAGGGTGTGCATCTCGGGGCTGCGCAGGGCGATCAGCGGCCAGACGAACTGGTTCCAGGAGCCCAGGAAGAGGAAGATCGACAGGGCCGCCAGCACCGGCCGCATGACCGGCACCACCACGCTGAACAGCACCCGGAGTTCACCCGCGCCGTCGACCCGGGCGGCGTCCAGGAGTTCGTCCGGCAGGCTGCTCAGCGACTGCCGCATCAGGAAGATGGCGAACGGCACGCACAGGCCCGGCAGGATCAGCGCCTGGTAGGTGTCCAGCAGGCCGAAGTCCGTCATCATCTTGAACAGCGGTACCAGTACGACCTGTTCGGGCACCACGAGGGTGGAGAGCAGCAGCGCGAAGAGCAGGGTGCGGCCGCGGAAGCGGAACTTGGCGAAGGCGTAGCCCGCGAGCAGCGCCACGACCAGGGCGCCCAGGGTCTGGACCCCCGCCACCAGCAGGGAGTTGCCGACCACCCGGAGCAGGCCGATCTTCTGTTCCAGGTGGCTCAGGTTCTCGCCGAGGCTCCCGCCGGGCAGCAGCTTCGGCGGCCAGTCGAAGACCTCGGTGTCCTTGCGGGTGGCCGAGACCACCAGCCAGTAGAAGGGGGCGATCGACAGCCCGGTGACGCCGGCCAGGAAGAAGGTCAGCGGCCAGCCGCGCAGTTTCTTGAGGTTCACTTGTCCTTCTCCCCCATCAGGCGCATCTGGACGGCGCCGAGCACCGAGACGAGCAGGGTGAGCGCGTAGGCGATGGCGGAGGCGTAGCCGAAGTCGAAGTACCGGAAGCCGTTCTGGTACAGGTACATGGAGACGGTCAGGGTGGCGTTGTCCGGCCCGCCGCCGGTCAGCACGTACGGCTCGTCGAAGAGCTGGAGCGTGCCGATGGTCGAGAGCACGACGGTGAACAGCAGCACCGGGCGCAGCGCGGGGACGGTGATCGAGGTGAAGCGGCGGATCGGGCCGGCCCCGTCGACCATCGCGGCCTCGTACAACTCCCTTGGTATGGACTGGAGTCCGGCGAGGTAGATGACGGCGTTGTAGCCGGTGTAGTGCCAGGTGAGCACCACGACGACGGCCATCCGGGCCCAGACGGGCTGGCCCAGCCAGTCGACGGAGGGCAGGCCGACGGCGTTCAGCAGCCAGTTGACGGCGCCGTCGTCGGCCTTGAGCAGGTAGGCGAACATCACGCCGGTGGCGACCAGGCCGGTGACCGAGGGCATGAAGACGCCGAGCCGCCACACCGTACGCCAGCGCACCAGCGCGGAGTTGATGCCGACGGCCATCAGCAGGGCCAGGCCGAGCATCAGCGGGACCTGGACGACGAGGATCTCGCCGGTGTTGCGCAGGGCCGTCCAGAACAGCGGATCGTCCAGCAGACGCCGGTAGTTGGCGAGGCCTGCGTCGCGGGTGGCGGCGCCGGAGCCGGTGGTGAAGGAGAGCAGCAGCGAGTCGATGACCGGGTAGGCCTTGAACACGCCGAAGGTGAGCAGGGCGGGGGCGAGCAGCAGGTACGGCACGGCGCCGCGGCGCCAGCGGGCGCGGCGGAGCCGGCCGGAGCGGCCGGGCCCCGCGGATCCCTTGGACCCCTTCGATCCCTCGGACCCCTTGGCGAGGGCGGCGGGCGGGCTGGCGGCACTCATGCGATACCGCGTCCCGTCTGCTGGGCGAGCTGCTTGGCGGCGTCCTGGAGGACGGCGGCCGGGTCGGCGCCCTTGAGGAAGACCTTGGTCTGGGCGTCGCTGACGAGCTTGAGGGCGCGGGCGTAGTCGCCGGAGTAGTTGGTCGGGTCCCCGCCCTCGACGGCGAGGTCGGTGAAGGTCTTGAGCACCGGCTGGCCGCCGTAGAAGGCGCTGGGGGCGGCGTACATCGGGTCGGTGTACGCCTCGGTGAGGGCCGGGAAGACGCCGCCCGCGTTGAACATCGTGTTGACCGAGGCGGCGCGGGTGAGCGCGTACTCGACGAACTTCCAGGCGGCGCGGCGGCGCGGGCTGGAGGCGGCGACGGCCAGGTGGGTGGAGTTGACCAGGGCGGTGCGCTTGCCGCCGGGGGTGACCGCCGGGGGCTTGGTGAGGCGCCAGTTGCCGCTCTGGTCGGGGAACTTCTTCTCCAGGTAGTGCGCGACCCAGGTGGGCATCGCGGCCGCCCCGAGCTTGCCGGTCTTCATCACCGGCGGCCAGCTCTGGACGCCGGGGGTGTCGCCGATCAGCCCGGCCTCGTCCAGCCGCTTGATGATCGTCAGGGCCCGCACGGCCGGCTCCGAGGCGACGGTGATCTTGCCCTGGAGGTCGAAGTAGAAGGCGCCCTGGAGCTGCATCAGGCCCTGGAGGAAGTCCAGGTCGGGGGTGGGGTTGGCGGCCCGGTTGACACCGATCAGGGCGATGCCGGGGTTGGCGGCCTTGAAGCGGTCGGCGACGGCGAGCAGGTCGTCCCAGGTGGCGAAGGTCTCGGGGTCGATGCCCGCCTTGTCGAAGTAGTCCTTGCGGTAGAAGAAGCCGAGCGCGTTGACCTCCCAGGGCAGCGCGTAGGCGTGGCCGTCCTTGCCGGTGACGACCGGCCACAGGCCCTTGGCGAACCTGTCCTTGTACGCGTCGGCGCCGAGCGCGGAGAGGTCGGCCAGGCCGCCGGGGAACTTCTCCTGGTAGCCGGGCAGGTAGTCACAGCCGATGTGCAGGACGTCGCCGAGGCCCTGGCCGCCGGCCGCCAGGCCGACGGTGATCTTGTCCCAGATGGCGGGCTCGCCGATGTCCTGGACGTCGACCTTGATCCCCGGGTTGTCCTTCTCGAAGGCCGGGACGATGCCGCGCAGGGCGTCGGCGGCGGTGGCCCAGGACCAGACGGTGATCGTGCCGGTGTCGGCGTCCCCGCCGGCGGCGCCTCCCGAGCCGGAGCCGCCGCCGCAGGCCGCGAGGGAGCCGCCGGCCGCGACGGCCAGCAGGCCGGCTCCGGAGGCGCGGAGAAGGTCGCGTCGGGAAAGGTGTGACATTGCATTCCTCTCGGTGGGGTGGCGCCGGAAGGCTGTGGTGCGAAGGGGGGTGGCGCGAGGGGCGGTGCGAGGGGGTGCTGAGCGCAGGCGGGGGTTGCTCGGTTGTTTTGAACGTTCAAACACACAAAACAAACCAGAACCAAACAGGTTCCAACGAGCGGACACAGCAAACGCCCGCCCTCCCCGTGCCGTCAAGACCTGGAGAGGGGAACGGCGGGCTCCGCAACCGTTCCGTTATCAGCCGGTGGCCCGACCCTGCGGACGGGTCCCGGATCGGTTTCCGGCCAGATTTGTCATGCATCCATCCACTTTCGACCGGCCCCGCCACCCGTCCGACTAGGGTCGCTCCAGCTTCGCGGCACGGCGCCGTACGGCCATCGCGCGGCGCTCCGCGGACCCGTCGATTGGACTGGTGAGTAGTGAACATCAAGCATCGCCACGTGCCCGGTCGTTCATGGACGGCGACGGTCCGGGGCCGGCTCGCCGCCGCGGTGGGGGTGGTCACCCTGCTGGTGGCCGTCTTCACCGGCACGGCCGCCGGCACGGCCACCGCGGCACCGGCGGCGGCACCGGTCGCCGCCGCCCAGGCCTCCCCCGGCTGGGTCTGTCCCGGCACACCCATACCGGACGGCTACGTGATCACCCAGCGCCAGCCGAGCGGGTGCAACAAGGCCGGCGCCTGGTACATCCAGCCCGTGCAGAACGGCATCTGGACCTGCGCCACCTCGCCGATTCCCCCCGGCTACGTGATCACCCTCCACAACGCCACCGGCTGCAGCGGCATCGACTACTGGTACCTGGAAGTGCCCCGCGACGGCCAGTACACCTGCGCGGGCTCACCGATCCCGCCCGGGTACGTGCTCACCGGCCACATGAACTCCGGCTGCGGCAACATCGGCTCGTGGTACCAGCAACTGGCCCGCGTCGGCGAGTACATGTGCCCCTACCAGCCCGTTCCGGCCGGCTTCCGCGCCGGCACCTACAACGCGAGCATGTGCAGCGGCCTCGGGGGCTGGTACCTGCTCGCGGCCTGATCCGACCGTCCCCGGCGGGCACCGCGCAGCGCCGAGCGCCCGGTGCCCGCCGGGGAGTCCGACCGTCCCGCGTCCCGGCCGCCCATCAGCCGCTCACCCGGACTCAGCCTTCCGCCGACGGCAGCTCCCCGTCGGCGCCGGGGAACCGCGTCCCCGGGGTGACCGGGATCCCGCGCGACATGGCCTCGAAGTCCAGGATCGGGTGGGTCAGGATCTCCTCGACCTCGTCGGTCAGGAGGTTGCCCAGGATGAACTCCTCCTCCGCCCCCGACCCGAAGGTGACGACCTGTCCGCTCGACTGGATCATCCAGTTGAGCAGCTCCCGCTCGCTGCTCTCCGCGAGGTGGATCTCCCGGCCGGGGTGGTCGCGCCGGATGCCGTCCACGACCTCGCGGACGTCCTCGACCGCCACCCCGAGCCTGCGGACCGTGTCCGGCGACGCCCGTCGGCCCCACCACTGGAAGATCACCCACTGGGCGACCGAGGGGTGCGACATGATCTCGGCCGCGAGCTCCGGCAGTTGGTGGAGGTTCTCGGCACTCGCCACGGTGTGCACCCGCACCCGGTCGAAGCCCTCGGCGTCGCACAGCGCGAGGGATTCCAGCAGCGCCCGCAGGAGGTTGCTGTCCGGGCTTCGGCGGAACGCCCGCTGCACGTCCGCGGTGACGGCGTCCAGCGGCAGCCGCAGCGAGGACAGCCCCCGGAGCCGGGCGAGCTTCTCGGCGGTGAGCGTGTAGCCGGTGGTGTCGAGGCCGACCTTGAGCCCGGCGGCGATGGCGTGGTCGACGACGTCGAAGATCGGCGGCCACAGCAGCGGGTCGCCGCCGGCCAGGACCAGGTCGGTCGTCCCGTGCGCGGCCAGCTTCCCGATGATCCGGTCCGCCTGGGCGAGGTCGATCTGCTCGGCGGCGAACGGGTTGTAGCAGCCCTGGCAGGACATCGGACAGCGGTTGTTGATCGACCAGTTGACCCGCCGCACGCGCCGGCCCGTACGCGGCCGGTCGGCCCGGCCGCGGATCCCGGCCACCAGGTGGGCCAGACGCCGGGCCTGCGGGAGGGTGGCGTCCGCGAGCAGTTCCTCGGCCCGTTCGACGGCGGCCGCGGTGGCGTTGTTCTGGAGCAGCAGGAACGCCAGGCGCCACCGCATGGCCTCGTCGGCCGGGTCCCGGACCAGGGCCTGTTCGACCCGCGAGGTCAGGGCGCCGAGGTAGCCGGGGTTGAAGTGGGATGGTTCCAGGCGCCGTTGGAAGTCGTCGGCGATCGACCCGCGCTCCAGGGCCCGGTCGTAGCCGGCCCGCAACGGGTGCGGGGGCAGGATCTCCACGTGCTGCCGAGTGGACATGGGATGCTCTCCGGTGGGGGTCAGTTCGAGGCGGACGGCAGCAGGACGACCATCGAGTCGGCGGACGACAGCCCCATGCTCTCGACGAAGACCGCGTCGCGGACGCGCTGCGCGACGGCGGGGTGGGTGGGGGCGTCGAGGTAGCGGGCGGTGGATTCGAGCGGGGTCAGGCCCCGTTCGGCGATCAGGGTGCGCAGGGCCCGCGGGAGGTTGTCGAGGTCGTCGCGTATCCCGGCCAGGTCGAACCGGTCGGCCAGCCGCGTCGCGGCCCTGCGGGCCTTGGCCAGGTTGGTCGGCGGATCCTGGACGGTCGCCTTCGCCAGGTAGTAGGGGACGGGCTGCATCATCCAGGCCAGCGCCGCGCGCGGATCGTCCTCGTCGCCGGGCAGGTCGAAGGCCTCCGGCCCGAGCCCGAGGCCGTCGCAGAACCACTCGGGCCGCATGCTGATCCGGTAGTGGGCGTGGCCGGCCAGCCGGAACGCCGGAAGCCTGGCGATGACGGACGTCGTCTCGATCCCGAAGGTGTCGGAGATCCGCCGCATCCTCCGCCCCACCACCGCCCGGACGTCCGGCACGTGCGCGTCCTCGCCCACGAGGTGGATCAGGTCGAGGTTGGAGACGACGTCTCCGTCCGGCCCGGTGCGGTGGTCGCCACGCGCGAGTGAACCGGTCGCCGCCACCGACATGCCGGTGACGTCGGCGAACTCACGGGCCAACTCCTGGAACAGCAGGGGGACGTCTTCGGGTCTCACGTGGCTCCTCAGGTGTCGGCGGCGGAGGCGAGGAAGAGAGCTTCACGCGCTCTTCCAAGTCCTTTTACATCGTGGAGAGTTCGTATTCAGGCGCGCAGCCTAACAGCGGCTCACCACAAATGGTCACGTTCGCATCAACTACCCCATGCGATATGACCGATACGCCGACAGAATCATTCATATCCGGTCAATCGAAGGCCACTCGACGCACGTAGACCGGGAACGGGTCGGGCCCGACGAACGCGACCGCCCCCACCGCACCGAAGTGGTACAGCCGGTGGCCGATCTCCCCGGCGGCCCGAGGGCCGAACCGGCTGTTGAGGTCGGCAGCCTGGTCCGCGTCCAGCGCGAGGCCGACCCGGACGCGGACTTCCTCGACCTGGAGAGCGATGCCAGGTACATCCAGACGTGGCAACCGCTGGTTCTGCCTGGGCTCTTGCAGACCGAGGACTACGCACGCGCCTCGCTTGGAGCGAACCCGGCGGCCGTCCGCCCCGAACGCATCGACCAACTCGTCAAAGTGCGGATGGAGCGCAAGGGCGTCCTGGTCAAGTCAGAGCCCACGCGCTTCTGGGCGATCATCTGGGAGCCCGCTCTCCGATGCCCGGTCGGTGGAACCAACGTACAGCGCGCACAGTTGGACTACCTGGTAGAAGCCGCACAACGCCCCAACGTCACCTTGCAGGTCGTCCCGCTCGATGTCGGCGCAGTCGCTGGAGCGTGCGGAGCGTTCGTGATGTTCGGCTTCACCGATTCACCGAATCCGGGGGCAGTGTTTCTTGAGACCCTGACCAGCAGCCACTATCTGGAGCAGGAAGCGGAACTGGACGGCTATGGGCTTGTCTTCGACTATCTGAGGTCACCGGCCCTGAATCCGGCCCGGTCGATCAACATGATCACCGCCATCGCGACAGGGACGTGAGTGCGAGATCAGAGAAGAGGGTGAGCACATGACCATGCCGGAGATCTCCGCCCGCGGCTGGTACAAGAGCAGCTACAGCGCCCAGGCGAACGACTGCGTAGAGACCACGCTCGTCGCCAGCAGCGGCATGGCGGTCCGGGACTCGAAGGACGCGAACGGCCCGGCCCTCGTCTTCCCCACCGACACCTGGACGGCGTTCGTCACCGACCTCAAGACCGGCGAACTTCCCAAGCCGACGCGGCGGCTCGTCACACAGATTGCAAAGGAACTCGAATGATCGACCCGAGTCGGGACAACCTGACGCACGCGGCTTGGCGAAAGAGCAGGTACAGCGCCAACCAGGGCAACTGCATCGAGGTCGCCGACGGCTTTACCGGCACCGTTCCCGTCCGGGACTCCAAGGACCCCAACGGCCCTGCGCTCGTCTTCCCCGCCGACGCGTGGTCCGCCTTCCTCGCCGCCCTCAAGACCGGCGAACTTCCCAACACGTGAGCACACCCGCGGGGGGGGGGGGGCCCCCCCCCAACAACCGCACCCCAACCGC
>NZ_JBHUAL010000191.1:0-13227 GCF_042789775.1 Kitasatospora sp. NPDC056800
GAAGTCGACTCCGCCGACTTCCCGTGCAGGGCGCGCTACGTCACTTCACCAGGCGGATCAGCTCGCGGGCCCTGCGGAGGCCCCGGCGGAGGAGGCGGAGGACGCGGAGCCGGCCCGGCCGGTGGCGGTGGGCGCGGTACGGACGGAACGCTTCAGAGCCATGTGCATGACAGGACTTCCCTTTCGATGAGGAGGGGACGGGAGTCGCCCGCGACGACGCGTCAGCTCAGCGGCTTGCCCGGGCACCAGGCGTCGCCCCAGGCCGTCGTCTGGACGCAGTGGTGGCCGTCGTGCACGCCGCCGGGTTCCGTCAGCGTCGCGCCGTCGAACACGGAGGCGCCGGCCGGGGCCACCCCGCCCAACCAGGCGGCGGCACCCAGCGCGACCACGGCCAGTGTCCGCGTCACGATTCCTCGCATGACGACAACTCCCATCACTTCGGGGACGGTTCCACACGTTCCGGGCGTTTCCGCAGTTCCTGCCGCATCGCCCGGTCCGTGCTCGTCACCCTGCCAGGCGCCGGATGGCCACGGCATCCCCCGCAGGGGATCATGAGCCTGCCTGGCAGCTTTAGGAGGCATGCGATGCACCCCGTGACCGGCCCCGACCCGACCGGCCCCGACCCGACCGCCGACGTGCCCGCGCTCGACAGCGCGGCCGTCACGCTCTACCGGTGGACGGTGGTGCACGAGCGCCTCACCCCGGCCACCCTCGCGCAGGCGGCGTCGGAGACCGACCTGACCCTGCCGGAGTGCGAGGCGGCCGTCCGGCAGCTCACCGGGGCCTGCCTCCTCCAGGAACTGTTCCCCGACGACCGCCGCACGGACGGGAGCCGTACGGACGCGCCCCCGGTCGCCTGGCAGCCCGTCAGCCCCCAGGCTGCGACCGCCCAGCTGCTCTCCGCCCGCGACACCGCCCTGCGCGCCCGGGAGGAGGCCCTGCGCGAGCAGCGGCGGATCGTCCAGCAACAGCGCGACGGCCTCGCGGCACTGGTGCCCGTCTACCTCCAGGCCCGTCAGCACGCCTTCCCCCAGGGCACCATCGACCGCCTGCCGGACAAGTTCGCGGTGCGCTCGCTGCTCGCCGACGTGATCGACTCCTGCCGCAGCGAGGTACTGGTCTCCAAGCACGGCGGTTCGTTCTCCCCGGCCGCCCTGCGCGAGGCGCTGCCGCGCGACCTGGCGCTGCTCGACCGGGGCGTCCGGATGCGCAGCCTCTACCAGCACGCGACCCGCTTCGACCAGCCCACCCGGGTGCACGCCGAGCAGCTCATCGAGGCCGGCGCCGAGATCCGGACGCTGCCGGAGGTGCTGCCGCAGCTGATCATCGTGGACGGCTCGCTGGCCCTGCTGCCCGCCAGCTCCGGCGGCGCCCTCATCATCCGCGAGCCCGACCTGCTCTCCTACCTGCTGACGGTCTTCGAACGGGACTGGGAGAACGCGGCCCCGTTCGCCAGCGGCCCGCAGGCCGCGCACGACGTCACCAAGACGATGAAGCAGAGCATCCTGGTGCTGCTCGCGAAGGGCCTCAAGGACGAGTCCATCGCCCGCCGCCTCGGCATCTCCCTGCGCACCTGCCGCCGCCACGTCTCGGACCTGCTGGACGGCCTCGGCGCGCACAGCCGCTTCCAGGCCGGCGTGGTCGCCGAACGGCTGGGCCTGACCTCGCACCCGGTCCCGGACGCCCCGGCCCCCGACGAGGAGCCCGAACCGGCCCCGGCCTGCCCCGCCTGCGGCGGCCCGCTGACGGCCCCCGCCCCCTCCCCCGACGGCCCGCGCCCCGGCGGCCGCCCGCCCCGCTACTGCTCGCCCCGCTGCCGCTCCCGCGCCTACCGCACCCGGCAGCGGGAACGCGCGGACGGCGTCACGTAACCCCCCGGCGGCGTGACGTAACCCGGGACGCGCCCGCGAACCGGGCCGGTGGAGTCGGGCTGGTGGAGTCGGGCTGGTGGAGTCGGGCCGGTAGCCGCCCGGGCATAGCCCCGGGCGCACCGGTGTCGGGGGCGGGCATGACCAAGGTTCTGGTGATCGGCGCAACCGGCAGTGCGGGCAGGCACGTTGTGGCCTCGCTGGTCGAAGGCGGCCACGAGGTGCGGGCGTTGGTGCGGGCCGAGGCGACGTCCCGGCTTCCGGCGGGCGTCGAGGCCGTCCAGGGCGACCTGACCCGACCCGAGAGCCTGGAGCCCGCGCTGGCCGGCGGGGTGGAGGCGGTCTACCTGATGTGGCCCGGGCTGCCCGTGCGGCCCCGGGTGGTGGAGCTGATCGCCCGGCACGCCCGGCGGGTCGTCTACCTGTCGACGGACGTGGCGGACCTCGCCGACGACGAGCCGGCCGTCGTCTTCCACCAGGAGATCGAGCGGCTGATCCGGCGCTCGGGCCTGGAGTGGACCTTCGTCCGGGCGATCGACTTCGCGGGCAACCTGCCGGCCTGGGCCGACCAGGTGCGGGAGGGCGTGGTCCGCCGGCCGTACGGGCGGGCGCGGCGATCACCGGTGCACGAGCGGGACATCGCGGACGTCGCGGTGCGGGCGCTCACCGAGGACGGGCACGGCGGCGCCGCGTACGTGCTCACCGGCCCGGAGTCGCTCTCGCACGCCGAGCCGGCCGGGATCATCGGCGAGGAGCTGGGCGTCGCGGTGCGGTGGGAGGAGCTGCCGCCGGAGACGGCCCGCGAGGAGCTGACGGCGGCCTGGGGCAACGCCGCGTTCGTGGCGGCCCGGCTGCGCGCCTGGGAGTCACCCGGGAGCCGGAGCGGGTGACCGGCACCGTGCGGGAGGTGCTCGGGCGTCCGCCGCGCGATGTCCGCAGCTGGGTGCGGGACCACGCGGCGGACTTCCGCTAGGGCGGGCGTCAGTACCGGACGGCCTTGACCACCACCGGCAGCAGCGTCCGGTCGGCCGGCTGCCTGCTGAAGGCGACGGGCTCGGCCGTGCCGTTCGCCGGGACGTTCTCGGCGCCGACGACGGCGCTGTCCACGGTCTTGCCGCTGGTGTCGGTGAAGTCGACCTGGACGGCGTAGGAGGCCGCTTCGAGCCCCCGGTTGCGGATCGTGACGACCACGGCGTGCAGGCCGCCGGTGTTCTGCCGGTTGATGCCGGTGATCGCGACGTCGTTCACCGCGTTGCCGCCGTCCGGCTCCCCGCTGAGCACCGAGGCGGCCTTCTCCCTGGTCGTCACCTGCTGCGCCGAGACGGAGGCCTCGAAGGCGGAGGCCGCCGCGGCCTTGGAGGCGACGGACGCCGCGGAGGCCTCCGAGGCCGAGGCGATGGCCGCGGACGCCGAGGCCAGCAGCGACTCGGCGGCGGAGGCGACGGCGGAGGGCGGCTCGCCGGAGAAGGCGCCCGCGTTGGGCGGGGTGGCCGACGCCGAGCCGGCCGCCGTGCCCGAGGAGCTGCTGCTGCAGGCCGCGAGCACGGCGACGCCGGAGGCCGCCACGATCAGCGCGACCGTCCGCTGTGGCGTCCACCTCCGGCCCGGTCGGCGGTGGCTGGGGGGACTGTGGAGTTCACGCACCGAGGGATCCCTCTCCTGGTCGGTGTTCGGCGGCCGAGGGGCCCGTACGTCCCCATGCTTGGCAACATCCCGCTCCACAGCGACAGCTCCTGACCCGTCCGAGTGGCCCGGGCCCGGCGGAACGGCGGACCGGGAAAGACGGACCGCCCCGGGCGCGCGAGCACGGCGCGCCCGGGGCGGGGCTTCGAGGACCGGCGGAGCTCAGGCCTTGGCCTGGTCCGCCTCCTCGGCGCCGGCCCCCGCCGGCACCGGAACGGAGCGCAGCCGGGACGCGGGCGGCGCGGGGATGACGGCGGCGACGGCGGCCGCGATCAGCGCGACGCCGCAGCCGATCACCAGGCCGACCCGGAAGCCGCCCTCCGAGGGCAGGGTGTGGCCGCCCAGGGTGACGGTCATCTGCGACAGCACCACGCCCATCACGGCGGCGGACACCGAGGTGCCCAGCGAGCGCATCAGGGTGTTGAAGCTGTTCGCCGAGGCCGTCGCGGTCAGCGGCACCGCGCTCATGATCAGCGCGGGCATCGCGCCGTAGGCCAGGCCCACGCCGCTGTTGCAGACGATCGTCACGATCAGCACGCCCCAGGTGGAGCCCATCAGGGGCAGCGCCAGCCCGTACCCGACGGCGATCGTCAGCGCCCCGGCGACCAGGGTGAACTTCGGTCCGCGCGCGGCCGACAGCTTGCCGCCGAACGGGGAGACGACCATCATCATCAGCCCGCCGGGCGCCATCCACAGGCCCATCGCCAGCATCGACTGCCCGAGCCCGTAGCCGGTGGCCTCCGGCAGCTGGAGCAGCTGCGGCACGATCAGCGCCTGGGCGTACATGCCGAAGCCGACCAGGACGGAGGCGGCGTTGGTCAGCAGCACCCGGGGGCGCGCGGTGACCCGCAGGTCCACCAGCGGCTCGCTGACGCGCAGCTCCCAGCGGGCCCAGAGCAGCAGGATCGCGGCGGAGGCGGTGAACAGGCCGAGGGTCCGGGTGCTGCCCCAGCCCCAGTCGCCGCCCTTGGAGACGGGCAGCAGCAGGCAGACCAGGCCGACGCTCAGGCCGATCGCGCCGACGTAGTCGAAGCGCCCCCCGGTGGCGGGGCGGCCGTCCGAGGAAGCGGAAGCGGCCGGGGCCGGGATGATGACCCAGAGCAGGCCGATGATGACGACGGCCAGCACGGCGGTGCCCCAGAACAGCACGCGCCAGCTGGCGTAGTCGGCGACGCCGGCCGCGATCGGCAGGCCGAGGCCGCCGCCGATCCCCATGGAGGCGCTGACCAGGGCGATCGCCGAGCCGAGCCGCTCGGGCGGCAGCACGTCGCGCAGCAGGCTGATGCCGATCGGCACCAGGCCCATGCCCATGCCCTGCAGGGCCCGTCCGGCGATCATCGGCACCACGGAGTCGGCCACCGCGCACAGCACCGAGCCGAGCAGCAGTGGGACGCAGGAGGCGATGAGCATCGTCCGCTTGCCGAGGAGGTCGCCGAGGCGGCCGCTGATCGGGACGAAGACGGCGGCGGAGAGCAGGGTCGCGGTGATGACCCAGGAGGCGTTGGACGCGCTGGTGTGCAGGAGTTGCGGGAGCTGGCTGATCAGCGGGGTGACCAGGGTCTGCATGATCGCGGCGACGGTGCCGGTGAAGGCGAGCACCGCCACGATCGGACCGGTGCGGGGGGTGGGGGCGGGGCCGTTGATGACGGGCCTCCTCGGGCGGTCGAAGAGCAGTCGAAGAACGTTCGAAGAGCGTTCGAGAGCGGAAACATGCACAAAACACACGATGTGCATGAAACACAAGACGGTCAGCTTACACAGGATGTGCGCAATGCACATCATGTGTGCCGCGCACGCCTCTGGCATACTGAAGGGTGATCCACGGAGAACCCGCAGGTCGAAGCGGTGATGAAGGGACTTCGACATGACCAGCCCCACGCACGAGGTCGCCCTCGAGTTCCTGGTGTTCGCCCGGCACCGCGACCTCAGCCAGGTCAACGCCCGCCCCGAGGGCAGCCAGCTCGAACGCAGCGCCTACATCCTGCTCAGCCGGGTCGACGCCGAAGGGCCGATGTCCATCGGCCAGCTGAGCGACGCCTTCGCCCTGGACGTCTCCACCCTCAACCGGCAGACGGCGGCCCTGAAGAGCGCGGGACTGCTCGAACGCATCCCGGACCCGGACGGCGGCATCGCCCGCAAGTTCCGCCTCACCGAGGAGGGCCGCCGCCGGCTGGACGCGGAACGCGAGGCGCACGTACGGGCACTGAACCTCGTGATGACGGACTGGCCGGAGGAGGACATCGCCTCCTTCGCCGGCTTCCTGCGCCGCTTCAACACCGGCATCGAGCGGCTCGACGGCCGCCCCTGGCCGCGCGACTGAGCCGACGCGGGCGCCGCACGGGAAGTCGGCCGGGCCGACTTCTCGCGCGGGCGGCCTGGAGAATGCCCGGCATGGGAACGGACATCAACGGATTCATCGAGTGCCGGGCATGGTTCCCGCGCGACGAGGACGGGAAGCCGACCTGGCAGGCCGCCGTCGCCCTCGACCTCCTCAACACCACCAGGAACTACGACGCCTTCGGCTGCCTCTTCGGGGTCCGCAACCACGCCAACTTCCGCCCGCTGGCCGCCGATCGCGGGCTGCCGCCGGACGCCTCGCAGACCGTGCGGGCGGCGGTGGACACGTACGGGACCACCTTCTACGGCACCACCTGGATCACCTGGGCCGAGGTGAGGGCCGTGGACTGGGCCGAGGCGGCGGAGGCACCCGACAGCCGGCTCCACGAGTACCGGCGGACCCCCGACGGGCTCACGCTCGTCGGCAAGAGCGCCTGGAACCGGCGCTTCGGCGAGACCCTCGGCATTCCCGAACCGGTGCCGACACCGGGACCGGGGCCGGAGCCGGGCGAGGTCCGGACCTGGCCCGAGGGCAGCGAGTGGGTGGTCGACGACGTCGTCTACCGCTCCGAGCGGATGGACCGCCGCGACGCCGTCCGCGATGGCGGCGAGTGGAAGCCGGTCTGGACGGTCATGGAGGCCCTCGCCTCGCAGCACGGTGACGACAACGTCCGGCTGGTGGTCTGGTTCGACTACTGAGCGGCGCCCGCCCGCAAGCGCCGCCCGCCGCCCGGCGGTCGCAGCTCGGCAGTCGGCTCAGCCCTCGGCCCGGATCCGGTCGGCGACCGGGAAGTCGGTCCCGCAGTCGGGGCAGGTCGCACCGCCGAACACGTGGGTCAGCGCGTGCGCGACCTCGCGCTGTCCGTCGGCGAGCGCGAGGTCGTGGAGGCGCCGCCCGATGCCGTCCAGGTCCGCGGGGGCGGCCGGCCGCAGGGGCCGGGTCTCGATGTCCCCGTCGTCGAGCGCGTAGTCCTCGCCGGTGGAGAAGTGGCCGCGCTCGCCGAAGACGATGAACAGGCCCGCCCCGCAGCCCGGGCAGGAGACCTCGTACTCCTCGCTCCCGAGCCCCCAGGCCAGGTCCTCGCTCCAGCCCGCGACGCCTTCGAAGCCCAGGACGGCTTCCAGGAGGTGGACGTACTCCCCGCGGTCCGTGGCGGTCCGCAGGTACCGGTTCGCGGCTGCCAGGAGTCCGGCGACCTCCGCAGCGTGCTCCGCGCGGACGTCACCCGCCTCGCGCAGCTGGTCGGCTCCGGCGGTGATCGCGCCCGCCAGCACCACGGCGTTGACCGCCTGGTCCCGGTCCCCGCGCCCGGCCGTGTCCGCCAGCCAGGGCAGTGCCGCGAAGCTGGCCGGGTAGACGCTGCCCTGGTGGCACAGGGCCGACCACAGGTCGTTCCAGAGTTCGGCGCTGGGCTCCGCCGCGATCCGGTCCAGCAGGGCGGGTACGTCCTCGGCGGAGCCGTAGGCGTGGTGGAGGCGCGACCAGTCCGTCATGCGGCGATCCAACCAGGCCGACGGGCGCCACCCGTCAGCGGGCCGGGGGGAGTTGGGCGAGGAGGGCGGGGCCGGTCCAGGCGGGGGTGGCGGCGGGGGCGGCGGCCTCGGCCCGGCGGACGAGGGTGATCAGGCGGGCGTTGGCGGGGGCGGTGAGGCCGTGGCGTTCGGCGAGGGCGACGATCTCGCCCTGGAGCGAGTCGATCTCGGTGGGGCGGCCGCGCTGGAGGTCCTCCCACATCGAGGAGCGGGCGGTGGCGTCGATCCGCAGGCTCGCCCCGGCCAGCCGCTGGAACAGGGCGTCCGGCAGGCCGAGCACCCAGGGCATCAGCCCCGGCGGCACCGGGCCGAGCCGCGCCGGTGCGACCCCGGCGGCCCGGAACGCCGCCAGCGCCTCCCGCTGGCAGCGCGCCACGCACCGCCGGAACGCCCGCTGCCCGACCTGCTCGCGCAGTGGAAGCCCGGAGAGCGCGTTGACGGCGTTGTTGAGGTTCAGCAGCAGCTTGGCCGCCTGGACGGCCGGCATGTCCGGCCGCAGGTCCAGCCGGAGCCCGCTCGCCCGGGCCGCCCCGGCGAGGGCGGCGGCCCCCTCCCCCGCCGCCAGCATCAGCGACCCGCCGCTGCCCTGGTGAACGGCGGCGGGCCCGGTCCGCACCACGTTGTACGGGACCATGCCGGCCAGCACCCGGTGGGCGGGCAGCGCGGCCGCGAGCGCCCGGGTGTTGCGCAGGCCGTTCTGGAAGCTCACCACCACCGTGTCCGGGCCGAGGTGCGGGGCGAGTTCGCGGGCGGCGGTCGCGGTGTCGGCGGACTTCACGGTCACCAGGACGTGGTCGGCGCCGGCCACGGCCGCCGGGTCGGTGGCGACGGTCAGGCCCCGTACCTCGCGGCGGGCCCCGCCCGGGCCGGTGAGGGTCAGCCCGGCCGCGTCGATCGCCGCCATCGCCGCCGGCCGCCCGATCAGGGTGACGTCGGCGGTCGCGGCGAGCATGCCGCCGAGGTGGCAGCCGATGGAGCCGGCGCCGAACACGGCGATCCGGAGCCTGCGTTGGGCGGGGGTGGCGGGCACGGGGGGCTTCTCCGAGGAATGGGCGGACGGGGAGGGGGCGGGGAGGGCGGGGGCCGTCAGTCGAAGAGGTCGGGGTCGGAGACGGTGATCTGGTCCCACAGCGGGCGGGCCTGGAACCAGCCGGCCAGCGGGGTCCCGACCTGGCCCCGGGTGATCAGCGCGGTCTCCCGGTCGATCGGCTTGGGGGTGCCGGCCGCCATCGCGAGCAGCTGCGCCTGGCAGGAGCGCTCCATGGTGACGAACCACCAGACCGCCTCGGCCACGGACTGGCCGACGGTCAGCAGGCCGTGGTTCTGCAGGATGACGGCCTTGTGGCTGCCGAGCGCGGCGGCAACCCTCTTGCCCTCCTCGGTGTCGGTCACGACGCCCCGGTAGTCGCTGTACAGGCCGTGGTCCTCGAAGAAGGCGCAGGCGTCCTGGGTCAGCGGGGCGAGCGGGATGCCGAGGCTGGAGAAGGCCTTGCCGTGGAGCGAGTGCGAGTGGGCGGCGGCGACCGCGTCGAGGCGGGCGGCGTGCACCTGGGAGTGGATGGCGAAGGCGGCCCGGTTCACCGGGCGGGTGCCGTGCAGCAGGGTGCCCTCGTGGTCGACCAGGATCAGGTCGGAGGCCTTGATCTGGCTGAAGCTCATGCCGAACGGGTTCACCCAGAACCGGTCCGGGCGCTCCGGGTCGCGGACGGTGATGTGCCCGGCGACGCCCTCCGAGAAGCCGAACCGCCCGAACAGGCGGAAGCCCGCGGCGAGTTGCTCCTTGCGGTACCGACGCTCCTCCTCCACCGAGTCGAACACCGGCGGCAGCGGCAGGGTGACCCCTTCGGGGGCGGGGCCCACGACGCCGATCGCCGCGTACGGGTCGGCGGGCTTCTGCGGTACGGGCATGGCGGCTCCTCGGGGTGCGGTCGGTCCGGTCAGGGGTGAGGTGTCACGCCGGATTTCCGGCGGACGTACGGAAGCGGTGGAGCAGTTCGCGGGCGGGCGGGCTGTCGGCGTCGAAGGCCTGCATGCCGTGGAGGTCGGACGGCACCCCGGGGCCGGCGAGCCAGACGCCGTGGCAGCTGAAGCAGAAGGAGACCTCGAAGAGGAGCCCGCCGGGGCCGTGCGCCCGGATCCCGTACCCGGGCGCGAAGCACCGGCGCAGTTCGCCCTCCGGCAGCTCGCCCATCAGGTCGAGGGCCTGCCGGAGGTGCTCGGAATCCCAGACGGTGAGGACCTCGCCGGTGACGGAGTCCGAGCCGTAGGCGCTCCTCGGATCCGCGATCCGGACCACTTCGATGAGGACGGTCTGCGAGGCGACGTCGGGGAGCAGCATGCGAACAGGATCACAGAGCGGGACTGTTCCCGGGAAGGTGTCGTCACTCCAGCCGGTGGCGGACGTCGCGGTTGCGCTTGTACTCGCGCATGAGCGCGAGGAGGTTGATCAGAGTGCTGGCCGGAACGTTGCCGATGTCGACCAGGCGGCGGCCGTGGAGGTTGATGTCACCGGGGATGGCGGACGGCCAGAGGAGGCCGAACTCACGTCCCTCGGTGCGGAGTTCCACGATGAGTTCGGTGACCTGGCGCGAGGTGAGGTGGAGCAGGGCCGGGTCGGCGGGGTGGATCGGGTGGTGGGCGCTCACGCGGCACCGTCCTGCCGCAGCTCAAACCAGACGGTTTTGCCGAGGTACTGGGGGTCGACACCCCAGCGGTGGGTGAGGCCGGCGACGAGCTGGAGGCCCCGGCCGGTCTCGGAGAGGAGGGCATGGGGGCCCAGGTTCGGGAGGAGTGGACTGCGGTCGGAGACGGCGACGCGGAGGGTGTCGACGCGGTGGTCGATGAGGATGACCGGGGAGGTCGTCTCGCCGTGGCGCCACGCGTTGACGATGAGTTCGACCATGGCGAGCTCGGCGTCCGCGATGAGGGAGGGCGGCCAGCCGGCGCTGGCCATGCCGTCGCGGAGGGCGTCGCGGGAGAGGGTGAGGGAGGGGGAGTTGATGTTGCGCACAGTGTCTCCCGATGGGGGAAAGGGTGAGACCGGCGGATGCGTCGCCGTGAACGAACCCACTGGACATGGGTGTTCTTCGGTGCCCGAGCGGCGTTACTGACGATCCGTTCGGTGATCGGTGCATCACAGACTGTAGGGCATAGGACGGTACATGTGCGAGCACTTCTCACACATGTACCCCTAAATGCGGCTGGACTCGCTGTAGTGCCCCGGTGGATGCTTGGGCACATGCCACCTACCCCAAGTGCACGCAAGCAGCGGGTTGGCATCGAGCTGAGGAAGATGCGCGATGCCGCCGGTACGACCACCACAGAGGCGGCCACCGTCCTTGGCGTGGATCGCACGAAGATCACACTCATCGAGCAGGCGACCTACTCCGTGTCTCCCGAACGAGTGGTCGCGCTGGCTCAGAAGTACGGCGAAGCCGACTCCGAGTACGTCGAGGCCCTCGCGGCGATTGCGGGCGACAAGACCAAGGGTTGGTGGGAGGAGTATCGCGGATCGGTTCCGCAGGGCTTCCTCGACATCTGCGAGTTCGAGCACCATGCGAAGGGCATGTACTCGTACCAGATCTGCCATCCGCCGGGCCCCATGCAATCGGAGCGCTACAGTCGCGCGATCTTCCAGGACAACCAGGTCCGGTTGACTCCGCGCGTCGTTGAGACGCGTGTCGAGCAACGGATGCTGCGATCCGAGATGTTGATGGCGAAAGGCACCCATCCATACACGGCGATCGTCCACGAGGCGGCTCTTCGCATGCAGTTCGGCGGCCGTGACGTGGCGCGGGAACAGCTGGACTGGATGCTGGAGTTGTCCCAGCTGCCACATGTCACGCTTCGAGTGATCAGCTTCGCGGCTGGAGGCTTCAAGGGACCCGGCCAGGCCATCTACTACGCGAACGGGCTCGTACCCAGGCTCGACACCGTCAGCTATGACTCCATGGAGGGCCCGATCTTCCTCCATCTGGCTGAGCACCTGGAGGAGTACCGCGCAGTCGTTGAACAGATGGCTGACAGGTCTCTCTCGGTTGCCGACTCCCGCGATCTGATCGCGAAGATCAAGAAGGAGATATAGCCGATGGAGAACCGTTCCTGGACCCGGCCCAACGCGTGCTCCAATGCGGGCAACTGCCCAGAGGTAGCAATCACCACCGACGCCGTCTATGTCCGCAGCAGCCTCCTGCCCGACGCCGTCGCCCAACTCACCCCCACCGAATGGCGCGACCTCGTCTCCGCCATCCGCGCGGGCGAGTTCGACGTCTGACGCCTCCCCCGCCGCACCGGCCGGCCCGCTCCACCCTCCGGCCGGTGCCCCGGCGGCTCCGATTCGGCACACGGGCACTGAGCTGCTAATATTTCATTCAGCGCGAGGGACATGAGCCCTCGTCAGGCGTCAGCGGTGCTACCAGAGCACGTCCTACTTTCAGTAGGAAGAGTCCGTGCAACCCGGGCCTGGCGCTCCATCACCGGAAGGGTCCGGCACCACACAGGTGCCGGACCCTTCCGCATTCCCCCCGGCACTTAATCACTCGGCATCCCCTCCCCCGGCTGGCATCGTGACGGGCATGGACCAGACGCAACCAACCGCTCCCGACCTGCCCATCAGCATGGAGCGGAACCTCGCCGAGCACGCCTGCCACCTGCACCGCCGCCTGGAGCACGCGACCGTCACCGAAACCGCCGACCTCGTCGTCGCCGACAGCGGGCTCGACGACGACACCTTCAACATCGTTGCGGCGGCACGCTTCACCGCCGACACCGCTCCCTCCCGGGTCACGGAGACCGTCCGGACGCTCACCGCGACCGGCCGCCCCTTCTCCTGGTGGGTCGGCCCCGCCACCACTCCCCCAGATCTCCCCACCCTCCTCTCCGCCGCCGGCCTCCAGGCCTCCGAGACCGAGACCGGGATGTGCCTGGACCTGCACACCGCCCCACCGGAGCCGTCCGCCGACGACCTGGACATCCGCCTCGCGACAACTCCCGAACAACTCGCCGACTACGCGACGATCGTGGCCGCGAACTGGGACCCACCGGCCGCCACGGTCCGCCGCTTCTACGCCGACGCGGCCGGGTCCGCCCTCTCCCCCGACTGCCCCGCCCGCTACCTCGTCGGCTACGTGGCCGGGCGACCGGTCTGCTCGGCCGAGGTCTTCCTCTTCGCCGGGGTCGCCGGGATCTACAACATCGCGACCCTCGCCTCCGAGCGCCGGCGCGGCTACGGCGGAGCCATCACCCTGGCCACCCTGCGCACGGCCTACGACGCGGGCTACCGCACCGCGGTCCTCCAGGCCTCCTCCGACGGTGAGCCCGTCTACCGCCGCCTCGGATTCCGGCCCTGCGGCGGGTTCACCGAGCACGCGGTCACCCCCTGAGCCTGCCCGCCCGGCCTCGTGGCACCGCGATTCGGCACACCGGCACTGAACTGCTAATATTCCTGATGTCGCGAGGGACATGATTCCTCGTCAGGCGTCAGCGGTACTACCAGAGTACGTCCTACTTTCAGTAGGAAGAGTCCGTGCAACCCGGGCCTGGCGCTCCACAGTCGGAAGGGTCCGGCACCACACAGGTGCCGGACCCTTTCGCGTTCCCCACCCCGGCGACAAGGGCCGCATCCGCCGGCCCGGTCGCCCCCGAACCACGATTCGGCACACCGGCGTTGAGCTGCTAATCTTTCTTCTGTCGCGAGGAACATGATTCCTCGCCAGGCGTCAGCGGTACTACCAGAGTACGTCCTACTTTCAGTAGGAAGAGTCCGTGCAACCCGGGCCTGGCGCTCCACAGTCGGAAGGGTCCGGCA
>NZ_JBHUAL010000191.1:13327-17851 GCF_042789775.1 Kitasatospora sp. NPDC056800
CCACACAGGTGCCGGACCCTTCCGCGTTCCCCACCCCGGCGAGGACGGCAACGGCCCTCCCGTACCGGTGTTGATCTTTTGTCTACCAACTGGCGATGCAATGACGCCACGGCCCGCGATCCGGCCGTGTCGAGCATCCAGTTCGGAGAACCCATGGAAAAGCGCCGCTCTCACCGCCGCTACCTGAGCGCCCTCCTAGCCTTATTCATGTCCCTGGGCCTCGTCGGCCTCCTCGCCCCGGCCGCGAGCGCCGAAGCGGACTCCTCGTGGCTGTCGTTCACCGCCGACAAGCGGCCGGACCTGTGCCTGGACGCCTCCAACGGCACCGGGCCCAAGGTGCAGCTGTGGACCTGCAACGGCTCCGACGCGCAGATCTGGTACTGGAACGGCGGCCTCTACCAGATCCGGAACAAGGCGACCGGCAAGTGCCTGTCCATGGAGGGCGGTCGGACGGACCAGCAGACGCCGCTGGTCCTCGACGCCTGCTCGAACCGGAAGAACCCCACGCAGAGCTGGTGGTACTACAACTCCAAGGGGACGCCGATCTACACCACCGAGGGCAACAAGCTCTGCGTGGACATCCCCAACGGCAACTTCGCCGAGGGCGTCCAGCCGTGGGCGTACGGGTGCAACAACTCCGACGCGCAGAAGTTCAACGCCGAGTGGCCCAAGGCCGTCAGCGACAAGGACTGGCTGCAGGCCTGCGCCCAGGGCTACTTCCCGGGTGACCCGAACAACACCGCCAACTGCACCTACCGGAGCGAGAGCTACACCCAGGGCTTCACCGACTACCAGCGCGGGGAGACCCACAGCAACTGCGCCCCGGGGAAGACCACAGCCGACACCATGTCCCTGAGCTTCCGGCAGTCGCGGACCTCCGAGGACAGCACGTCCGTGTCAGTGGGGCTGTCCACCTCGCCGGGGATCCTGGGCTCGCTCATCACCAAGGTGTCGCTGAGCATCGAGACCCAGTACGGGCACAAGTGGTCCTACACCAACGAGTACACCGGCACGCGCCAGGTGACCGTCAACCCCGGCCGGAAGGGCGCCCTCTACGTGCGCGTCGCGCACGCCGACAGCACCGGGACGTACACGGTGACGCTCAAGAACCCGGTCAACGGGGTCGCGAAGCGCGAACTGCGGAGCAGCGTCAAGCTCAACGCCCCGAGCGACGTCAACTGGTACGAGACCGCCTCGTACGAGGTCGGCTGCGGGCAGGAACTCCCCGCCACCGTCAACGACATCCCCAGCGGCGGCGGTGACCGCGGCACCCACGGCGCGGGCAACAACGGCCAGCGCGGCGGCCACCCCGACGGCTCCTGGGTCACCCTCGTCAACCAGGGCACCGGCCGGGCGGTCGACTCCGCCAACGGCGCCTTCGGCGACGGCAACAAGATCCAGGCCTGGAACCAGCACAACCCGAACGAGGCCTCCCAGGGCTGGCGGCTGGACCGCAAGGGGGACACCGGCGACGGCGTCCCGCAGTACGCGCTCACCAGCCGCCTCCGGGACGCGCAGGTCCTCAACCTCGCCGGCTCCAACAGCCGCGACGTCCAGCTCTACCACTGGGACGCCACCGCCAACGGCATGTGGGCCTTCTTCGGCAAGGGAGACGGCTGGTACGAGGTCTACTCGGTGGCCGAGCGGAACAAGTGCCTGACCGACAACGGGTACGGCAACCAGATCACCATCGAACCGTGCACCGGGCGCGCCGAACAGCGTTGGGGCACCTACCTCTACTGACCCGGACCACCCGGCCCCGGCATTCGCCGTCGTGGGCCGGAGCCCCCGGGACACGAACCCGCCCCCGCCGGATCCGCCGGCGGGGGCGGGAAGGTGTCGCCGGAGGCTCAGGGGGCGGCGGGGGCAACCACGTCCCAGAGCTGACGCGGGCTGTCGTCACGGAGCGCCTTCACTACGTTGGCGCCGTTGCTCTGCGCCGCGATGACGTAGTCCTGGTCCGTGGCCTCGGCGATGACGTACCTGTCGCCCGTCCGGTCGATCTGCCACTGCTGGGTCGGGATGTTGGGGTTGCACGCGACGAGCGGGATCGGCGTGCCGGGCTCCGCGAACGCCTGGAGGCACTTGTCGGGCTTCCCCTTGGACTCGATCAGGTAGCCGCCGGGGGTCGGGCGGAGGATCCAGTCCTGCCAGACCGTGCCGTTGGCCTGCCAGGTGATGGCGTCGGTCCCGTACTTGGCGGAGTCCAGGAAGCCGTTCACGGACTCGTTGTAGAAGCGCACTTCCTGGCCGCCGACGCGCACTTCGCCCGCCGAGGCGGGCGAGGCCGAGGCCACCGCGCCGGTGACGGCCAGGGCGGCGGTCGCGACGGCAGCCGCCTTCTTGATGCTGAACAAGGATTTCTCCTTCTGCGAGGGTGATTCCTCGAATTCCGTGACCGCGTACAGGGCCACGGAGCCGAGGGAACCACCCGCACCGGGCCCCCGCAACGGCAAGTAACCCGGGTGGAGTCAACGCACGAATCGCATTGCCCCGTCTGCCGCAGCGCGGAGTTGCGCCCGGGCTCCCCCTCCCTCCGGCGCAGTCCCTCGGCTCACCATTACGCCAGTCCTATTTGCGCATGATCAGAAAAAGGCCTGATCTCATCCTCTGCGAATTCCCGGAACGGAAGCCGGTTTTCCGCCACCGGGGGCCGGGGTAGGGCCGAGACGTTCGCATCCCGACCGTTTCATCATCACGGCGGGCGCGAAATCCTTGATGCTTTCTTATCGGAAGGACACCCTCATGCACAGGACCCTCCGCAACGCCCTCGCCACCGTCATCGTGACGGGTGCGCTCACCACCGCCGCCGCTCCCGCCGCCCTGGCCGCCGAGCAGACGCCGCCGACCGCGGGGGTGCAGGCAGAGCTCCGCAACCCGAAGACGATCAAGGTGGCCGACTACAACCAGGCCCGCGGCACCCTGATCAACGCCGGCAGTAAGACGGCCGCCAAGTCCCACCCGGCGCACGGCACGAAGGACGTCCCGGTCTCCCACGGCGTCAGCCTGCTGGCGGAGGCCCGCGACGAGTTCCGCGCCGCCGACAAGAACCTGCCGGCGAGCCAGAAGAGGTCCGACATGTCGATCCCGCACTACAACGCCATCCACAACGCGGCCAACACGATGCACATCGACACGTGGTGACACCGCCCCGCTGAGCCCGAACGCCCCGGCCCTCCCCCGGACTTCGGGGGAGGGCCGGGCCGGCCTCAGCCCTCCGGGGGCTTGGGCTCCTCCCGGGGCGCGCTCAGGCTGCCGTCCGGGTGGACGTCGAAGACCGTGAGCTTCTTGCGGCCGGTGATGGTGATCCGGTCCGGGCCGGACCAGTCGGCGCGCACGAAGTCGCCGCCCCGGGTGTTCCAGATCCCCATGCTCCAGTGGCGGGCCGACCAGCCGCTGCCGGCCACCAGCTCCACCCGGTAGATCGGGTCGATCGAGAAGGCCACGTTGGTCATGGTCAGCACCCGGTCCGGGCGCCCTGGGGAGGCCTCCCGGTCGGTCCGCCCCTCGCCGCTCACGAGCGCCAGGAACGCGATCAGCGGCCCTCCGAAGACCAGTGCCACCATGGCGACGGCGCAGCCGATCTGCGACACCCAGGTCCGGAACTCCATCCCGATGTACAACGCGACGGCGGTCAGCACGACCGCCGTCCCGACCAGCAGGACCGGGTGGTCGAGCCAGCGCTCGACCACCACGAGCCCTCCCGACCGGGACTCGTACCGACCCACCGCGTAGGCCAGCAGCGCCAGGAGCGCGGCCCCTCCGAGCCCCCACACGATCCTTCTGCGGCGTACCGCTGTCACCTTCGCCCCCCGGCGGTTCTTGACCGAACTTTGGCGCGGACCCTACTACAGGCCCGCTACCGCGGCCGGGGCGTGGACGACGGGCCGGCCGGCGTCCCGTCCTCGCCCACGGTGAAGACCTCGATCTCCTTCTCCGAGGTCACCGTGATCCGGTCCGGGCCCGACCACTCGGCCCTGAGCAGGCGTTCGCCCGGCCCCCTGGCACCGAGGGACCAGTGGCGCGCCGACCAGCCGCTGCCGGTCAGCAGCTCCACCCGGCAGTCCGGCTCGAACGAGTCGGCGGCATCGGTGAAGACGAGCACCCGGTCCGGGTGGCCCGGGGCGGCCTCCCGCGCGGTCCGCACCCCGGAGTCCCCGGCCGCGAGCGTCGACAGCGCGAGCGGCACCCCGAGCAGGACCAGCGCCACCAGGCCGCCGGCCAGGCCGACTTGCGACTCCGGCGTACGGAAGTCCAGCTCGACGATCAGCGAGACCAGCACCAGCACGACCGTCGCCCCGACCAGCAGGACCGGGTGGTCGAGCCGGCGTTCGAGCTCCACCAGCCCACCCGAACGGGAGGCGTGCCGGCCCACCAGGTAGGCCGACAGCGCCACGAGCGCCACGCCTCTGAGCCCCCACGCGATCCCTCTGCGGCGTACCGCTGTCACCTTCGCCCCCCGGCGGTTCTTGACCGAACTTTGGCGCGGACCCTACTACAGGCCCGCTACCGCGGCCGGGGCGT
>NZ_JBHUAL010000191.1:17951-18602 GCF_042789775.1 Kitasatospora sp. NPDC056800
GGACGACGGGCCGGCCGGCGTCCCGTCCTCGCCCACGGTGAAGACCTCGATCTCCTTCTCCAAGGTCACCGTGATCCGGCCCGGACCGGACCACTCGGCCCTGACGAAGCCGTCCTCCTCCTCCCAGGTGCCGAGGCCCCAGTGGCGGGCCGACCAGCCGCTGCCGGCCACCAGCTCCACCCGGTAGACCGGATCGATCGAGAAGGCGACGTCGGTGACGCTCAGTACGTGGTCGGAGCGGCTCGGGTCGGGCTTGCGGTCGACCAGCCGGCCGTCGCCGCCGAAGACGTACGCCAGGCCGCCGACCGCCGCCCCGATGACGAGCAGCGGCGACAGGACGGCCGCGAAACCGATCTGCGCCCACCTGGTGCGGAACTCGACCTGGGCCACCGCCGAGGCCATGGCCAGGGTGACGGCCGTACCGAGCAGCAGCACCGGGTGGTTCAGCCAGCGTTCGACCTCGACCAGCCCGCCCTGGCGGGAGGAGAAGTAGCCCGGCAGGTACACCAGGAAGGCCGCCAGCGCCGCGCCACGGAGCCACCAGACGACCTGCCCGCGGCGCGTCACCGTCATTTGCTCCCCCCGGAGTTGCCCTTTGCCGGGACTTTACTACGGGGGTGCCGGGCGGCCCGGACAGCGGGTGCTCCGCTG
>NZ_JBHUAL010000192.1:0-3323 GCF_042789775.1 Kitasatospora sp. NPDC056800
ACGGAGACCACATGACGATCGCCGAGTGGCTACGGGACAACGTCACCACGGACAAGCGGGCCCTGGACTGGTACACCGAACCCGAGTGCGAGCCCGGGGCATCAGGGGCGGGGAGCCGCCGTCCCCTGATCTTCCGTCAGGGTTGTCCCGGAGGCGCGACACAGGAGGCTGTGGGCGGAGTCCGACTCGGACATCTGCGGACCCGACTGATCACTCCACAGGACGGGAGCACCGATCACCCGCTCATCGGCGTGACTTCACGGCGATCGGATCGGTTGCCTCTCCAGCGGCGCGTCGGGGCCACCCTCGTCGCATTCGTACGCTCCGTCCGCACCGCGCGGCCGGGGCTCCGAAGCCGTGCCGTCGCTCCCGGGAGGTCGGGAATGCCATCGCCGGACACGTGCTTCCCGATCCGCCAAGCCGTGATCCTGGCAGGCGGACGCGGCCGACGGCTCGCCCCGCACACGGACCTGCGCCCCAAGGCCATGGTCGAGGTCGACGGCGCACCGCTGCTGCGCCACCAGCTCGACCGGTTCGCCGACGCGGGCGTGGAGACGGTGGTCGTCTCGGCGGGCTACCGCTCGCAGGTGATCACCGACTACGTCCGCACGGCGCCCCTGCCCGTCCGCACCACCGTGGTCGTGGAGTCCACCCCGCTGGGCCGGGGCGGCGGGCTGAAACTCGCCGCCCACGCGCTACCGGCGCCGCGGGACCCGTGGTTCGCCGTCTACGGCGACATCTGGGCCGACTTCCCGCTCACCCCGCTGGCCGCCCACCACCTGCGGTGCGGGGCGCTGGCCACGGTCGCCCTGGTCCCGCCCCGGCTGCCCCGGGGCACGGTCCGCTGCGACGCCCTGGGCCGGGTCGCCGAACTCGCCGCGCCGCCGCCGCCCGCCTGCACGGTCAACGGCGGCGTGTACGCCTTCGCGCCCGGGGTCGTCCCCCTGCTGCCGGACCAGGGGGACCACGCGACCACGACCCTGCCGCACCTGGTGCGGCTGCGGCAGCTGGCGGGGTACCGCGCCGAGGGCTACTGGTGCGCGGTCAACACCCCGGCGGACCTGCGAGAACTACGGGAGCGCGTGGCACCGACCGCGCCACCCGGGAACGGACCCGGCCTCAGCGGTACGACCGGGGACCGACACCCGCCGGCCTGAGACCTCCCCGGTCCACGATCGTCCTCAGCACGAGCGACGCAGCGCTCCACGGCCGGGGAGCGGTGCCGGGGTGGTGGCTCAGGTACGCCGTCTCCCGGGGTACGGAGGCAGGGCGGGGCCCGGCAGCCGGACCTGGCGCGAGTACACCGGCGGGGTGCCCTCCGTGGGGGCGGGCTCCATGAAGCACTCCAGGAGCAGGTCGCCGCGCAGGTCGTCGAGCTCGTCGGGCGCCTCCTCCAGCAGGGCGTCCGCCCACACCTCCAGGGGCACGTTCCTCAGCGCGTCGTTCGGAACCCGGTTGACCGGCTCGGGCCCCAGCACCGCGAACTCCGGCTCGCCGTCCGCACGGAACCGCAGCCGCCACCAGTACGGCTGCCAGTAAGGGCGCTTCACCGGGAACCGCCTCCCGTCCGCGGTGCGCGTGCGTGCGGCGCCCTCACGTCCTGACCCAGGGCATCTCCGTCGACCCGGGCGCCGTGAGGAATCCGTCGATCCCCCACTCGGCGCCCCAGTTCCTGCCCGCCCAGTCCCCCTTCGGCGACCAGAGGGGCCGGGCCGGCTGCGGCCCCCACACGGCAGGGTCCGCGCGCACCAGCAACTCGTCCTCCGCCGCGTAGCCGCCGGTCAGCACGGTGACCAGGAACTCCGCGAAACCACCGTCGAAGTGGTCGAGCCGGTCCTCGTAGAACACCGCCACCGGCCACTGCTCGGGGTCCGGACCGGTGGTCAGCCAGCAGCACTGGTTGTGGTTGCTGTTCCAGCCCCAGGGCAGCAGGCCGCCCGGGTCCGGGAACACCGGGGTGGGGCCCGGCAGCTCCCACCACACCTCTTCGCCTTCGAGCTGATCGCGGAGATCGGTGTCGGCCCTGAAGCGCCATCCCGCCAGACCGGTCGGCTCGCCGGCGTAGACCGGCGTCTCCGTCGGCGTGTACACACCCCACTCGCCGTTCAGGTTCACCCCGCCGTACAGGTCGATGAACGCCCGGTAGTCCGAGGGCAGTTGGACCCCCAGCTCGGCAGGCGCCAGCTCCCACGGAACCCGCGCCGGGGCGTACACCGGCTCCCCCATGATCGCCCGCAGTCGGTCCCACGCCTCGGCCATCGCCCGCCCTCTCGCCGATTGCCGGCCCACCGGATGCCGCCTCTACGCGGTCGGGTCCCACTCCGCGAGCTGCTCCATCGGCTCGGTGGTGCCGGAGTTGTCCAGGCTGTCGAGCGGGATGCGGTCGTAGAAGTAGAGGACCAGGTCGCTCGCCGCCCCGCGCATCACCATGTCGCCCGGCTCCGCGTCGGCGGCGAGGCCGTCGCAGCGGACGCCGGAGGCGTCGAGGGTCAGGCGCCAGGAGCGGCCCTCGGCCGCGTGCAGGTCGATGGTCGCCGGCTTGAACGGCCAGGGGACGGTCGTCGCCGAGACGGTCGTCAGGAACTCGTCGACGCCCTCGACCGCGACGTCCGCCGGCAGCGGCTGTGCGGCGCCCAGGATGAGCTGGACGTCGTAGGTGTGGACGGCGATCTCCTGGATCTGGTGCCGGGCCAGGGCTCCGCTGGTCTCCGGGGCCTGCGAGCGGCCCCACCAGGTCCAGCAGCCGCGGTCCGGGCCGGCCTCGCGCAGAGCGTCGAGCATGAGCCCGGTCGACTCGGCGAGCCAGGCGTCCAGGGCTTCGCGGTCGCGGGGCGCGGTCGGGGCGCCCTTCGGGGACGTCTTCGCCGGGGGCTCGGCGCCCGGGCCCGCCGCGACGATGGCGGCCTGGCGGCGGCGGCCGTCGCCGAGGTGCTGCGCCAGTTCACGCAGCGTCCAGTCCGGGCAGGTCGGGACCTGGACGTCGAGGTCGGGGGCGGCCGCGATCGCGGCGCGGAAAGCGGCCGACCGGTCCTCGATCAGCCTCAGGACCTCGGGAAACTCCACTATGTTCTGCACGCCGGATTGTGTATCACGGCACTCCGGCCACCGGACAGCGAATTTGTCGGGCTGGTCCCCGCGGTGGACCGGAGCACGGGGGCGCCGGCGTCACCGATACACCGGACGACAGCGGCCGGTGGGTCGCGGGCCCCCGCCCCCCCCGGGGGCGCGGGGGGGGGGGAGCCCCCCCAAAAAGCGGGCCCCAGGGCCCGCGCGGAGGGCCCGCCCCCCGGCCCGGCGTTGGAGTTGGCCGCCGCGGGGGGCAG
>NZ_JBHUAL010000192.1:3333-18589 GCF_042789775.1 Kitasatospora sp. NPDC056800
CACGGCACGGCTTTTTTGGGGGGGGGGGCCGGGGGGGGCCCGGGCGCCGGGGGGCGCGGGCTACACCGTAACCCGGCCCGACCGCGGCCGGTGGGTCGCGGCCCCCGGCCGCGCCGGGGGCCGCGGGAGGCGGTCAGCCCGCCATACAGGCGGCCCACTGGCCGCGAGCGAAGGACGCGCCGCCGGACCAGTAGTTGACGTTCCACGCCGCGGTGCACTGCTCCCTCTTCGACAGCTGCCGCGGGTAGGCGTTCGCCTGGGTCCCGGTGGCCAGGACGAGCACCGGGGCCAGCACGGCGGCAACGGCCGAGGCGGCGACAAGTCGGCGGATCTTCATGGGTGTGGATCCCTCTTTCGAGACGGCCGGACGCTCCGACGGAGCCCGGCCGGAGTGGTCGGCTCCGTGCGCCACATCCTGGCAATGCCCCTCGACCTGGGGGTATCCCACAAACCTGGGATGTCCCCGGACCGGCGGTGGGCGTCGGCGAGGAAGCGAGAGGAGTGGGAAGTCGGAGGGGTCGACTTCCCACTCCTGTTGGTTCAGTGGGGTGTTGGGCTATCGCGGGGTTCAGGGGACATCGGGGGCATCGGGGACATCGGGCGCGGCGGGCGCGACGAGGTCGAGTTCGGCCCACACGGTCTTGGAGTTGGGGTGGCGGGGGATGGTGCCCCAGCGGTGACTGAGGGCGTCGATGAGGGTGAGGCCGCGTCCGGTCTGGGCACTGGGGGTGTGGACGGTGGGGAGGACGGGGAGTCTGTCACCCCGGGGGTCGCTGATCTCGATGCGAAGGGTGGTGCCCCGGCGCACGGAGGTGGTGAGGGAGAGGTGAAGCTCGAACCCGCGCCCCGGAACGCGTCCGTGCGTGATCGCGTTGGCGGCCAGCTCCGTGACGATCAGCAGCGCGCAGTGGAACGGCTCGGTGTGCGTGGAGTCCAGCCCCCAGTGGGTGAGTTGACGCCTCGCCAGGCGCCGGCAGATGGCGGCGCCCTTGGGGGTGGCGGCGAAGAGGGCGGTACGGGACCGGGGGTTTTCGAGGGGGGTTTCGGTCGTCATGGGAGTCAAGCGTGGTCGGGCGGACGTACGCTGGCCAGCAGCCCGGCGGACACAGAGAGTATCTGTACGGGTGCACATAGTTGGCCTGCCGGTCGACCCAAGATCGAAAGAGATGGACTGCGATGAGCCTTGAGGGAACCGTCTTCGAGGACGGCGAGACGGCGGAGGGCTTCGACGGCGTCGCGGAGTTCTACAGCGCGGTCGGGAAGATGATCAAACTCCTCCGCGAGCGGGCGGGAATCACGCAGAAGCAGCTGGCCAAGACCACCGGCTACAGCGAAGACCACGTCGGGGCCGTGGAGCGGGGCGTGCGGACCCCGAGGATCGAGTACCTGACGGTGGTGGACGACGCCCTTGACGCGGGCGGGCTGCTCAAGGTCGTCGCGGACGACGTGATGAAGGCGAAGGTGCGCGTGTCCGAGAGGCACCCCGCCTACAACAAGGCCTTCACCCAGGAAGAGTGGAAGGCGATCGAGATCCACGAGTACAGCAGCCTCCACATTCCTGGACTTCTCCAAACGGAGGCCCATGCACGAGCACTGTTCGACATGCGCAGGCCGTGGCTCTCCGTGGAGCAGGTCGACCAGTGGGTTGCCGCGAGGTTGGAGCGGCAGCAGATCCTCACCCGCTGGCCCTTGCCGGTCATGAGTTGGGTGATCGACGAAAGCGCCCTGCGTCGTCCGCTGGGCGGCTGGGACGTTCACCGGGAGCAGTTGCGCCACCTGCTCAAAGTCGCCGAGATCCGGGGCCTGGAGTTGCAGGTCATGCCGCTCGACAGGACCGAGAACGCCGGCATGGGGGGTTCGTTCGTCCTCCTCACGCCGAGCGGACGACCGCAGATCGCGTACGTCGAGGTCCAGCACGTCAACAGGCTGATCACAGCCCCTGAAGAAGTCCGTAGGATGGCCGCACGGTACGGCACCCTCAGGGGGCAGGCGCTCACCATGAGGGAGTCCTTGGCCTTGATCGAAATGATCCTTGGAGAGCGATGAGCATGTCCGAGCTGGCATGGTTCAAGAGCAGTTACAGCAGCAACGAAGGTGCCGCATGCGTCGAGGTCGCCGGGACGACCACCGCCGTCCACGTGCGTGACTCCAAGGACAAGAGCGGCCCCCAGCTGGCCTTCTCCCCCGCCGCCTGGGAGATGTTCGTGAAGTTCGCCGCCACCACCGAGGTCTGACCGACCAGAGCTCCCCCAAACGGCCCACCGCCTTCCCGGCGGCGGGCCGTTGGCGTACCCGCTGCCTCCTGGCCCCACCCGACAGATCCACTCTGTACGGGTCCGGGCCGGCGTGTGTCAGCCCCCGACGCTCTCCCTGGTCCGGCGGGCCGCGCCGATGTCCTGGCTCAGCGCCGGCCGGGCGCCTGGGCCAGCAGGCAGGCGTGGGACCGGTTTTCCCGCTGCGGGTGCGGCTGTTCGAGGCGGGTCGTGACGGTGAAGCCGGCCTGTTCGAGGAGTTCGGCGAGGTGCCCGGCCGGGACGAGGTGCGAGGCGTACGACACCGGGTGGCCGTACGCCTGGGTCGGGCGCAGCAGTTGGGCCTCGCCGACGTGGCCGCCGAGGAGGAGGTGGCCACCGGGTGCGAGGACGCGGGCGAACTCGGCGAAGAGGCCGGGCAGTTGCGAGGCCGGGGTGTGGTGGACGGAGTACCAGGCGAGGATGCCGCCGAGGGCTCCGTCGGGGAGGTCGAGGGCGTCCATCGAGCCGTGCAGGAAGCGCAGTCGGGGGTAGGCCCGGCGGGCGAGCGCGACCATCTCGCCCGACACGTCCACCCCGAAGGCCCGCAGCCCCAGGCCGGACAGGTACGCCGTCACCCGCCCGGGGCCGCAGCCGAGGTCCGCGACCTCGCCGCCGCCCGACTCCCGTACCAGCTCCGCGAAGGCGGCGAGCATGGCGCGGGACACCGGGTCCATGCCCTCCGGCGGGACGACGAGGCGGAGGTAGTCGGCGGCGACGGCGTCGTACGAGGCGCGGACGGCGGCGAGGTGCGCGGGTTCGTTCACCGCGCCATCTTGGCAGCCCTGGTGGCGCGTTCGGCGAAGACCTTCTCCCGGCGGTCGGCGGTCTGCTTCAGCATGCGCTTGCGGTCGCGGGCGGAGAGGCGGTCGATGTAGAGGCCGCCGTTCAGGTGGTCGGTCTCGTGCTGGAGGCAGCGGGCGAAGTAGCCGGTGCCCTCTATCACGACGGGGTCGCCGTGCTGGTCGACGCCGCGCACCACGGTGCGGGCGGGGCGGGCGAGTTTGGTGTTCGCGCCGGGGACGGAGAGGCAGCCCTCGGTCTCCTCGATCAGTGCGCGGCCGGGCTCCTGCTCGTCGACCACCGGGTTGAGCACGTGGCCGGTGTGCCGGACGCCGTCGTCGTCGGGGCAGTCGTAGACGAACAGGCGCAGGTCGACGTCCACCTGGTTGGCGGCGAGGCCGCAGCCGTCGGCGACGTGCATGGTGGCGAACATGTCGTCGATGAGCCGGGCCAGGCGCTCGCTGCCGAAGTCCTCCTCGGTGGCGGTCCGGCAGGTGCGGCTCAGGATCTCCTCCCCCACCTCGGTGATCCGCAGGACGGTCGGCCGTTCGCGCAGCTCGGACACGGGAGGGCACTCCTTCGAGAGACGGTACTTGCGGTCTGACTTTGCAAAGTAGCAGACTTTGCAAAGTGACCGAAGACCTCGTCAGAACCGGCCCCCTCCCCGAGCACGCCGTCCGCACCGCGCTGCTGGACCTGCTCGCCGAGCGCGAGCACGGCACCGTCACCTCCACCGAGGCCGCCGCCCGACTCGGCCTCAGCTCCGGCCTCTGCTCGTTCCACCTGCGGCAGTTGGCCCGGTACGGGCTGATCGAGGAGGCCCCGGCCACCGACGGACGGGCCCGGCCCTGGCGGCTGCCGACAAGCCGACCGGACGCCGTGGAAGGCGGGTTCGGCGAGCTGGCGCGCGGCCTGGAGGACGAGAGCTACCAGCACTGGCTCGCCCGGCGCGCCGAGGCCCCGGCCGAGTGGCGGCAGGACGAGGCCTTCAGCGCCGTCGTCTACCTGACGCCCGAGGAACTGGCCGCCGTCGGCGAGGAGGTCCGCCGGATGCTGGCCCGCTACCGGGGCCGCGAGACCGACCCGGCCGCCCGCCCCGCCGGGGCCCGCCCGGTCGCCGCCGTCACCCGGCTCTTCCCGCTCCTCGACCAGTAGACCGCCGGATGGACAGGCCGTCAGACGGCCCGCGAACGCGCCCGCACCGCCCGTACCAGCGGCCCGGCCGCCAACCCCGCCGCCGCTCCGAAGGCGACCCCCTGCACCCCGTCCCAGACGTCCTGCACGTCGCAGGCCCGCCCGATCGCCGGCAGCGCGTAGTGCACCGCCGACACCGCGAACGGCAGCACCGCCGCACCCAGCAGCGCCGCCGCCCGCCGCCGGGGGCCCGCCAGCGCCGCCGCGAAACCGACCGGGGCGTAGGTCGCCAGCTTGAGCTCGATGTGCCGGACGTGCAGCAGCTCGTACGGCGACCGCGGCCGGCCGCCCGCCACGGCGCAGTGCCGGACGGCGCCCTCCGAGAGCCGGAACGCCTCCGGCAGCAGGGTCGCCACGACCACCCCGCCGAGCCCGAGCAGCAGGACGAAGCCCACCACCCAGTGGGCCCGCAGCAACCGCCCCACCGGCCGGTTCAACAGGGCCGCGGGCACCAGCGAGAGCAGCAACCCGGGCCAGAACATCGGCATCCCGCCGAGCACCGCACTGATCACGCCTCAAACGGACGCCCCGCGCACCCGGCCGGTTCTCACCCGGAGGAGAAAAACCTCCGGAGCGTCACCATCCGCTCACCGCGCGGACCGTCAGGCGACCGCGCGGAAGCCGACGCGGCCCCGACCCGACGGCCGCGCGAAGGCCGACGCGTCCTGGTCTACTGGGTCGGTCCCCCGACGAGGACCCCCTTGACCAGCACCCGAGGAACAGGAGCCGGCCGTGCCCGAGCAGGAGATCCCGCGCGTCCCCATGACCACCGAGGAGATCGAGGCGGCCAACCTGGGTGCGCCCACCAGGCCCGACGGCCGGATCGTCCTGCGCGACCACGACCCGCGGTGGCCCGCGGCCTACCAGCGGGAGGCCGCCGGCATGGCGGAGCGCCTGGCCCACCTCGACCACCGGATCGAGCACGTCGGCTCCACCTCCGTGCCCGACCTCCCCGCCAAACCGGTCGTCGACATGCTGCTGATCGTGCCCGACTCCGCCGACGAGGCGGCCTACGTGCCCGCCCTCGAAGCCCTGGGCTACCGGCTCGCCGTCCGCGAACCCGACTGGTACGAGCACCGCGTCCTGCGCCGGTACGCCATCGACCCCAGTGCCGACTACGCCAACCTGCACGTGCTGTCCGCCGGATGCCCCGAGATCGGGCGGATGCTGCGCTTCCGCGACCGGCTGCGCCGCCACCGCGGCGACCGCGAGCTGTACGCCGACGCCAAGCGGGCCCTGGCCGAGCAGTCCTGGGAGTACCTGCAGAACTACGCCGACGCCAAGACCGAGGTGATCGCCGGCATCATCGAACGGGCCGCGGCCGAAGCGGAATAGGCGCTCAGTGCGGGATCGAGGAGATCAGCTCCTGCGCGCCCTGCCGCTTGAGCGCCAGCGCCACCGACGTCCCGAGGTCCTCCGGGCTGAGCGCGCCCGCCCACTCGTGGGCGTCCAGCACCTGCTTGCCGTCCGGGGTGAAGACCCGGCCGCGCAGCGAGAGGCGGCCGTCCCGCTCGGCCCTGGCGTACCCGGCGATCGGGCTGTTGCAGTGGCCCTGGAGCGCGTGCAGGAACATCCGCTCGGCCGCCGCCTCGCGCCAGGTGTCGTGGTGGCCGAGGCCGGTGACCGCCTCGATGGTCGCGGTGTCGCCCTCGCGGCACTGCAGGACGAGGATGCCGGCGCCGATCGGCGGGCACATCGCCTCGATGCCGAGCACCTCGGTGATCCGCGCCTGCTCGCCGATCCGCTCCAGGCCGGAGAGGGCGAGCAGCAGCGCGTCGACGTCCCCGGCGTCCAGCTTGGCGAGCCGGCTGTTGGCGTTGCCGCGGATCGGGAGGCACTCCAGATGCGGGTGGGAGGCGGCGAGTTGGGCGACCCGGCGGACGGAGGAGGTGCCGATCCGGGTGCCGGGCGGGAGGGCGGCCAGCGGCAGGCCGCCGGGGTGGACGAGGGCGTCGCGGATGTCGTCGCGGCGCAGGTAGGCGGCGAAGACGGTGCCCGCCGGCAGCGGTCGGTCGGCGGGCACGTCCTTGAGGCAGTGGACGGCGACGTCGGCCTCCCCGGCGAGCAGCGCGGCGTCGACCTCCTTGGTGAAGGCGCCCTTGCCGCCGAGGGCGGCGAGATCACCCGTCCAGCGGTCGCCCGAGGTGGTGACGGGCACCACCTCGGTGCGCAGCCCCGGGTGCAGGGCGGCGAGTTCGGTGCGGACCCGCTCGACCTGGGCCAGTGCCATGGGCGAGGAGCGGGAGACGATGCGGATCAGCTCAGCGGTGGCCATGGCGCAGATGATAGGCGTCCTCACGGCACGGACTGAGCATGCGTCAGTTCCGTGACGGGAACGCGGCGGACCCGCGCACGGCGGAGGGCCGGTCGGATGATCCGACCGACCCTCCCCCCACCCCGGACTCACTCGTTGTGCAGTACCTCGGCGATCGGCAGCCGGGCGGCCGAACGGGCCGGGACGAGCGCGCCGAGGACGGCGATGGCGACGCCCGCGACGCCGACGCCGGTGAGCAGCGGGGCGCTCCAGACGTCCATCGTCCACTCCGGGAAGAGGATGCTCCCGACGTTCTCGATGAGCAGCCGGTGCGCCAGGATGCCGGCCGGGACGCCGATGAGCGCGCTGACCACGCCCTGCCAGGCCACCGAGGTGATCGTCATCGTCACCACCTGGCGGGGTGTCATGCCGATCGACTTGAGCATGCCGAGGTCCCGGCGGCGCTCGCGGATGGTGAGCAGCAGGGTGTTGAAGACGCCCAGCGCGGCGACCACCGACAGCAGGACGGTGAAGATCGTGGCGAAGCTGATCACCGCGACGATCGGGCCGGACGGGTCGGGCGCGAACACCTGGGCCGAGAGGCTCGGGTCGGCGGCCGTCACGGCCCGCTGGTACGCCTGGGCGTCGGCACCCTCGGCGAGGCTGATGTCGTACTCGACCGCGTGCGGGTCGTCGGTGAGCGCGGCCCGGGTGAGGTCGTTGGACGTGAAGGCCCGGGCGTTGCCCTGGACCACCTCGCCGACGACGGTGACGGTCAGCCGCCGGCCGTCGAGGTCGAGGGTGAGCCGGTCGCCGAGCCTGAGTCCGTGCTCCCGGAGGAAGGAGGGCCCGGCCTCGATCTCGTTCGGCCCGGTCGCCGCGCGGCCCCTGACCACCTCGCGCTGCAGCTGCTCAGCGATCCCGTCGCCGCTGAGGAAGTCGGCGAAGACCGGCTGGGTGAAGCCGACCAGCCCGACCTTGACCAGCCCGCGGACGTGGACCTGGTCGGCGCCGGGGGTGGTCCGCAGCATCGTCTCGGTCTGGGCGGGGGTGAGCCGGGGCTCGGTCTTGTTGCCCGCGAAGTGGGCGGTCTGCACCCTGACGTGGGTGTGGCCGTCGTTGTGGCCCACCAGCCTGGTCAGGGTGGTGCCCAGTCCCGACGTCACGGTCACGGTGAGCACGCCGAGCACGATCGCCGACATGGTGAGCGCGGTGCGGCCGGGGCGGGCGAAGGGCTGGCCGAGGCCGAGGCTGACGGCGCGCGGCAGGCGGGTGCCGCTCAGCAGGCGCTGGACCTTCAGTCCGCGCCCGGCGCGCGGTGCGCTGCCGGCCGAGATGGCCTGGGCGGCGGACAGCCGGTGGGCGCGCGAGGCGGGGAGGAGGGCGGCGAGGACCACCAGCAGCGGGACGCTGACCAGGGTGGCGGCGGGCAGCCAGCCGGCCGGTTCGATCACGGCGGTGCCGGTGGTGATCCCGGAGAAGGCGGACTGGAGGATCGGGTGGGCCGCCACCCAGCCGGCCGCGGTGCCGAGGACGGTGCCGGCGACGGCGGGTACCGAGACCATGGTCAGGTAGACGGTGACCACCTGGCGCGGGGTGAAGCCGATCGCCTTCAGCACGCCGATGTGCCGGTAGCCGGAGACGACCGCGCCGCTCACCACGTTGCCGACGATCAGCGCGGCGACGACCAGGCCGAGCACGCCGAAGACCGTCATCAGCGGCAGGTAGGCGTCGGCGCCCGCGGAGAAGGCGTCCTTGAGCACCAGGTAGGACTGGACGTTGGTGAGCGCGTCCTTCGGCAGGCCCTCGGTGGCGGTGGCCAGGGCGGAGGTGAGCCGCTGTTCGTCGGAGGCGTCGGAGAACCGGTAGAGCATCTGCCGGGCGCTGGGGTGCAGGTCGGCGGCCTGTTCGGGGGTGACCCAGCCGCCCGCGCTCTGGCTCATGCTGGTGGCGTAGCCGACGATGGTGAGCGTCCGGCCGCCGCTGAGGGGCAGCGGGTAGTCCAGGTTGGCGGGCGAGTAGCCGCCGAACGGCTCGTTGATGACGACCTCGCCGGGCTTGCTCGCCCAGCGGCCGCCCAGCAGTTGCACCCGGTCCACCGGGCCGGCCGGGTCGGAGCGGCCGACCAGGGTGAGCGCTCCGGGCGGGCTGCCGACCCAGTCGGTGGGGATCTCCACCACGGCCTGGTCGAACGGCCCGGCGGCGGCCTCGACGCCGGGCCGGTGGGCGGTGGCGGCCAGTTGTTCCGGCGTGGCCCCGGCCGGGTCGAAGGTCGCGACGACGTGGGCGCCGCGCTGCTGGGAGAAGGCGTCGTCGAAGGGGGCCCGGGCGGCACTGATCACCGCGAGGGCGAGCAGCACGGTCGTGGTGGAGCAGAAGACGACCAGGCCGATCACGATGGTCTGCACCCGGCGGCGCTTCACGGCCGCCCGGGAGGCACGCCAGACGGCGCCGGTCATGCGGACGCCTCCAGCATCCGGTCGCCGGCCACCCGGCCGTCCGCGACCTCGACCAGTCGGCTGGCGCAGCGGGTGGCCAGGGCGGGGTCGTGGGTGACGATCAGCAGGGTCTGGCCGATCTGGTTGAGGTCGATCAGGAGGTCCATCACCTGCTCTCCGGAGCGGCTGTCCAGGGCGCCGGTGGGCTCGTCGGCGAGCAGCAGGGCCGGGCGGTTCATCAGGGCGCGGGCCACCGCGACGCGCTGGCGCTCGCCGCCGCTGAGCGTGGCCGGGTAGACGTCCTTGCGGTGCGCGACGCCGAGTTCGTCCAGCAGCTCCAGCGCCCGGCGGCGGGCCTGGCGGGCGCCGGTGCCGGTCAGCTGGGCGGCCAGGGCGACGTTGTCGAGGGCCGGGAGGTCGTCGATCAGGTTGAAGAACTGGAAGATCATGCCGACGTGCCGGCGGCGGAACAGGGCCAGCCCGTTCTCGTTCAGCCGTCCGAGGTCCTGGCCCTGCACCCGGACGGTGCCGGCGGTGGGCCGGTCCAGTCCGGCCACCATGTTCAGCAGGGTGGACTTGCCGCACCCCGAGGGGCCCATCACGGCGACCGCCTCGCCGGCGCGGATCCGCAGGTCGACGCCGTCGAGCGCCTTGGCGTCGCCGAACTCCTTGTGCACCCCGGACAGCTCGACGACGACCTGCGCGTCGTCCGGCCGGGAGGTCCCGTCGTGGTCGTTGCTCATGGTGGACGACCGTAGGCGCGGGGCCGCCGCCGGCACGTCCCACCCCGGGTGTAACCGCGGCGGCCGTAGTACCCGGGATGTACGGGGGCGGCACCCCCGGATGATGTGGATCATGCGGTGACCTGGGAGGCTGTCGCCGTGTGGGGAACGGGGTGGGAGTGGGCGGCCGTCGCGACGGCCGCCGCGGCGGGCACGGCGGCCGGCTGGCTGGCGGTGGCGCTCGCCCGGGCGCGGCGGCTGCACCGGGCGGCCATCGGCGAGCGCGGCTGGCTGCTGGAACGGGAGCGGGAGAGCGCCGCCCGGACCGCCGTGGAGGCCGAACGGTCGCGGATCGCCGCCGAGTTGCACGACATCGTGAGCCACAACGTGAGCCTGATGGTGGTGCAGGCCGGGGCCGCGCGCGAGGTGCTGGCCACCATGCCCGCGGAGGCGGCGGCCGCGATGGCCGCGGTCGAGGCGGCCGGGCGGGACACGATGACCGAGCTGCGGCACCTGCTCGGCCTGCTGGCCCCCGCCGCGGACGGCAGCGAGGAGCCCGCGCCGGACGGCTTCGCGCCGCAGCCCAGCCTGAGCCGGCTGAGCCCGCTGATCGACCGGTTCGCCTTCGCCGGGCTGCCGGTCGAGGTGCGGGTCTCGGGCGAGCCGAGACCGCTGCCGGGCGGGATCGACGTGACGGCGTACCGGATCATCCAGGAGGCGCTGACCAATGCGCTCAAGCACGGGGACGGGGTGACGGCGGAGGTGACGGTGCGCTACGCGGACCACTACCTGCGGGTGGAGGTGCTCAACAGCGGTCCGAGCGTGCTCTCCGGGGCGGCCGCCGCGTCAGGCGGACGGTCCGCACCGGACGGGCCGAGGCCGGACGGCGCCGGGCGCGGGCTGATCGGCCTGCGCGAGCGCGTCGCGGTGTACGGCGGGGACCTGGACGCCCGGCGCCGGCTCGGCGGCGGCTTCCGGGTCCGCGCCCGCATCCCGCTGGACCGGCCGTGACGGAGGAGAGCGTGCCCCAGGACCAGGAGCGCCGCCCCCGGGTGGTGATCGCCGACGACCAGGAGCTGGTCCGCACCGGCTTCCGGATGATCCTCACCGCGCGCGGCATCGACGTGGTCGCCGAGGCCTCGGACGGCGCCGAGGCGGTGGCCGCCGCCGTCCTGCACCGCCCGGACGTGGCGCTGCTGGACATCCGGATGCCCGGCACGGACGGGCTGGAGGCCGCCCGGCGCATCCTGGCCCAGGTGCCCGGCTGCCGGGTGATCATGCTGACCACCTTCGACCTGGACCACTACGTCTACGCCGCGCTGTCCGCCGGGGCCAGCGGCTTCCTGCTCAAGGACGTCACCTCCGCCCACCTCGCCGCCGCCGTACGGCTGGTGGACACCGGGGACGCGCTGCTCGCCCCCTCGATCACCCGGCGCCTGGTCGAGCGGTTCGCGGCCGGCGCCCCGCGGCCGGCCCCGGGCGCCGACGGCCCGGCGCTGCACCGCGACCTCGCGCCGCTCACCCCGCGCGAGGCGGAGGTGCTGGCGCTGCTCGGGCGCGGGCTGTCCAACACCGAGCTGGCGCGCGAGCTGACGCTCAGCGAGTCGACGGTGAAGACCCACGTGGCCCGGATCTTCGCCAAGCTGAACCTGCGGGACCGGGCGCAGGCGGTGGTGCTCGCCTACGAGACCGGGCTGGTCGCGCCGGGCGGCGCCGACTGAACGTCAACTTCCCTTGACCTCATGCTGATTGGCATGACTATCAGCCCAATCTCACTCCTTGGAGTTAACTCTCTTCACCACGTTCTCCTTTTTGCCAGTTCATGGGGCACCATCTGCATGTCCACGCCCGAACGTGACCACCACCTCGGGCGCCACCCCCCGGCATGACGAGAACACTTGGACCGGCCCGTGACCACCACCGCCCCCGTGTGGGACTGCCCCTTCCACCACACCGACGGCCTGGAGTTCGACCCCCTCCTGAAGCGACTGCTCACCGAGGCCCCGGTCGCCAGGATCCGGCTGCCGCACGGCGAGGGCGAGGCCTGGCTGGCCACCCGCTACGAGGACGTCAAGGTGGTCACCAGCGACCGCCGGTTCAGCCGCGCCGCCGGCATCGGCCGCGACCTGCCCCGGATGACGCCCGCCCCGATCGCCCAGGCCGAGGCGATCAACCTGATGGACCCGCCCGCCCACAACCGGCTGCGCCGACTCGTCGCCCAGGGCTTCACCAACCGCCAGGTCGAACGGATGCGCCCGGCCACCCAGCGGACCGTCGACGGCTACTTCGACGAGATGACCGAGCACGGCGCCCCCGCCGACCTGATGCACTTCCTGGCCGGCCGCCTCCCCCTCACCACCATCTGCGAACTGCTCGGCATCCCCGCCGCCGACCGCGCCGAACTGCGCGGCCACGCTGTGGCGATGATGCGGATGGGCCCCGGCAGCCGGGACGGCCAGGAGGCCGCCAAGAGCGCGCTGCGCGACTACTTCACCGGGCTGACGGCCGAGCGCCGCGCCCGCCCCGGCGAGGACCTGATCAGCGCCCTGGCCACCGCCCGCGACGGCGACGAACTGCTGGAACCGGACGAGCTGACCGTCATGGCGATGGTCCTGCTGGTCACCGGCCACGACACCAGCACCTACCAGCTCGGCAACCTCACCTACACCCTGCTCACCCACCCCGAGCAGCTCGCCAAACTGCGCGCCCGGCCCGAGACGCTGCCCCGCGCCCTGGAGGAGCTGCTGCGCTTCATCCCGTTCCGCCAGGGCGTCGGCATCGCCCGGGTCGCCACCGAGGACGTCGAACTGGGCGGCGTGCTGATCCGGGCCGGCGAGGCCGTGCACGTCTCCTACCTGACCGCCAACCGGGACCCGGCGGCCTACGAGCGCCCCGACGAACTCGACCTCGACCGCGACGCCGGGCCCGTCAACATGACCTTCGGGCACGGCCAGCACCGCTGCCTCGGCTCGCACCTGGCCCTGATGGAGCTGCAGGTCGCCATCGGCACCCTGCTGCGCCGCTTCCCCGGCCTGCGGCTGGCCGTCGAGCCGTCCGAACTCGACTGGAACTCCGGCTCGATCTGGCGCTTCCCGCGCACCCTGCCGGTGGCCTGGTAGCCGACTCCCCGCCTGCCGCCGCCACCCGTCACCACCACCCGCCGCCGCCCGCCGCCCACGGCCGCCGCGGCGTCCGCACCGCTCCACGCATCCACCATGCCTGCCACCAGGCCCCCAGGGGAGACCCGTACCCATGGCAACACTCTGCCGCCCCGCCATCGCCGTACCCGAGCACGTCATCACCCTCGACGAGACCCTCGCCCTGGCCCGCACCCTGCACGCCGACCACCCCCGACTCGGCCTGGCGCTGCGGCTGATCGAGAACACCGGGGTGCGCACCCGGCACCTGGTCCAGCCGATCGAGCGGACCCTCGCCCACCCGGGCTTCACCGTCCGCAACGAGGTGTACGAGCGCGAGGCCAAGCGGCGCGTCCCCGAGGTGGTCGAACGCGCCCTCGCCCACGGCGAGTTGACCGCCCGGGACATCGACCTGATCGTCTACGTGTCCTGCACCGGCTTCATGATGCCGTCGATGACCGCCTGGCTGATCAACACCATGGGCTTCCGCTCCGACACCCGCCAGGTGCCGATCGCCCAGCTCGGCTGCGCGGCCGGCGGCGCCGCCGTCAACCGGGCGCACGACTTCTGCCGCGCCTACCCGGGCGCCAACGTGCTGATCGTCGCCTGCGAGTTCTGCTCGCTCTGCTACCAGCCGACCGACCTCGACGTCGGCTCGCTGCTCTCCAACGGGCTGTTCGGCGACGCGGTCGCCGCCGTGGTGATGCGTGGGAACGGCGGGCACGGCGTGCAGGTCGAGCGCAACGGCTCGCACCTCGTCCCGCACACCGAGGACTGGATCTCGTACGGGGTGAAGGACACCGGCTTCCACTTCCAGCTGGACCGGCGGGTGCCCGGCACCATGGAACTGCTCGCGCCCGCGCTGCGCGGCCTGGCCGGGGAGCACGGCTGGGACGTCTCCGGGCTCGGCTTCTACATCGTGCACGCGGGCGGCCCGCGCATCCTGGACGACCTGTGCCGCTTCCTCAACCTGGAGCCCGCCACCTTCCGCTACAGCCGGGCGACGCTCACCGAGCGCGGCAACATCGCCAGCGCCGTCGTCTTCGACGCCCTGGCCCGGCTGTTCGCCGACGGCGGCGTGCCCGAGGGCACCACCGGGCTGATCGCGGGCTTCGGACCGGGCATCACCGCCGAGATCTCGCTGGGCAGTTGGGTCGGCGCACCGGCCGAAGGGGCGCGTCCGCGCCGGCCGCGCGCCATCTCCACCTCCGACATCGCGCTCGTCCATCCGACCGTCCCCCGCCGTTTCCCGACCGGCACTACGATCTCCTGATGACCGATACCACGGAGCGCACCGACACCTCTGCCAGATCAGCCGAACTCGCCGCCCTGTTCCCGGCGTTGCACGCGCCGCAGTACTGGAGCTGGGGCCGCTTCGACGCGCAGTTCTCCACCGAGCCGCCGCCGGACGCCCTGGTCACCAACATCCACCTGGTCGGCTTCGCGGACGGTCAGGTCGTGCTCTGCCGGGACGACCGGGACCACTGGTTCCTGCCTGGCGGCACCCGGGAGCAGGACGAGGGCATCGTCGCCTGCCTGGCCCGGGAGCTGCGCGAGGAGGCGGGCGCCCGGCTGCTCGGCGAGCCGCACTGGCTGGGCGCGCACCGCTGCCGCACCGAGGACCCGGTGCCGTACCGGCCGTGGCAGCCGCACCCGGAGAAGGCCTGGCTGTGGGGCTGGGGCGAGGTCGCGCTGGACTCCGCGCCGACCAACCCGGCGGACGGCGAGCAGGTGGTCGAGGTCCGTCCGGTGCCGCCCGCAGAGGCCCAGCGGCTGCTGCTGGCCGGGCACGACGCCTGGTGGGGCGAGCTGGTCGCGCTGGCGGTGGAGCTGCGCCGACGGGCCGGGCTGGGCTGAAACCGCTCCCCGCCGGGATATTCCCACTGGGACGGAAGACCACCGGAACAGCCGAACAGCAGCAGGCCATGTCCGTTTTGCGGTGATATGACTCGGCCATGGACACCAAACTGCTGGCCGTGGACTACCCGGCACTCCACATCTTCTGGACGATGCTGGAGCTGTTCCTCTGGATCCTCTGGTTCTTCCTGCTGTTCAAGATCATCACGGACATCTTCCGCAGCCACGACCTCGGCGGCTGGGCCAAGGCCGGCTGGCTGGTCCTGGTGATCATCCTGCCGCTGATCGGCGTCCTCGCCTACCTGATCGCCCGCGGGCAGTCGATGGGCAAGCGGGACGTCGAACAGGCGGAGCGGTCCGAGGCCGCGTTCAAGTCCTACATCCGGGACGCCGCCGGAACGGCACCGGCGGGCGGCGGAGGCGGTGGCGGCAGCCACGTCGACGACCTGGCGAAACTGGCGGCCCTGAAGGAGAAGGGCGCCATCTCCGACGAGGAGTACCAGAAGGCCAAGGACAAGCTCCTGGCCTGACCCGCACGGACGGCCGGGGCCGGTGGACGCACCGTGACGTCCACCGGCCC
>NZ_JBHUAL010000193.1:0-18544 GCF_042789775.1 Kitasatospora sp. NPDC056800
GTGGTGGTGGAGGGCTGTTGCGGAGTTGCCCGTGGAGCCGTTCGCGGGGTCGCTGTCGTGTGCCGGCGGGGGCAGCGGAACGGCCGGACCGCCCCTCGGGGCGATCCGGCCGTCCGTACGGGGCCGGGCTGGTCAGCCGGGCTGGTCAGAGCGGGGGCAGCAGGGGCGCGCCGGTCGCGGCCTGGACCTCGGCGAAGTCCACGCCCGGCGCCGTCTCCACGACCCGCAGCCCCTCCGGGGTCACGTCGACCACCGCGAGGTCGGTGACGATCCGGTCAACAACTCCATGTCCTGTCGCTGGAAGTGACAGCTCATCGACGATCTTCGGCGAGCCGTCCCGGGCGGTGTGCTCCATCACCACGATCAGCCGACGGGCCCCGTGCACCAGGTCCATCGCGCCGCCCATGCCCTTGACCATCTTGCCGGGGATCATCCAGTTGGCGAGGTCCCCGGCGGCCGACACCTGCATCGCGCCGAGCACCGAGACGTCGATCCGCCCGGCCCGGATCATGCCGAAGGAGAAGGCGGAGTCGAAGTACGAGGCGCCGGGGGCGACCGTCACCGTCTCCTTCCCGGCGTTGATCAGGTCGGCGTGCTCGGCGCCCTCCTCCGGGTACGGGCCGACGCCGAGGATGCCGTTCTCCGAGTGGAGCACCACCTCGACGCCCGGCGGGAGGTGGTTGGGGATCAGGGTCGGCAGGCCGATGCCCAGGTTCACGTACTGGCCGTCGCGCAACTCGCGGGCGGCGCGGGCGGCCAGGGCGTTGCGGGGATCGAGAGCGGTGGCGGGGGTGGTGGCGCGGACTGCGGTCTCGGTGGGCATCGGGTCAGGCCTCCTGGAGTGCGGGGCGGACGGTCCGGCGCTCGATGCGGCGGTCCTCGGGGTCGGCGGTCACCACCCGGTCGACGTACACCCCGGGCAGGTGCACCGCGTCCGGAGGGAGCTTGCCCGGTTCGACGATCCGGTCCGCCTCGACCAGGGTGATCCGGCCCGCCGCTGCGCAGAGCGGGTTGAAGTTCCGGGCGGCGGCGTGGAACACGCAGTTGCCGTGCCGGTCCGCCACCTCGGCCCGGACCAGCGCGAAGTCCGCCGTGATCGCCTCCTCCAGCAGGTAGCGACGGCTGCCGAACTCCCGGACCTCCTTCGGCGGGGAGGCCAGGGCCACCGAGCCGTCGGCCGCGTAGCGCCAGGGCAGCCCGCCCTCCTCGACCTGGGTGCCGACCCCGGCCGGGGTGAAGAACGCCGGGATGCCGGCGCCGCCCGCCCGGAGCCGCTCGGCCAGCGTGCCCTGCGGGGTCAGCTCGACCTCCAGCTCGCCGGAGAGGTACTGCCGGGCGAACTCCTTGTTCTCCCCGACGTACGAGGAGGTCATCCGGGCGATCCGGCCCGCCCGCAGCAGCAGGCCCAGCCCCCAGTCGTCCACCCCGCAGTTGTTCGAGACCACCCGCAGTCCGGTGGCGCCGGAGTCCACCAGGGCGCCGATCAGCGTGCTGGGGATGCCGCAGAGGCCGAAGCCGCCGACGGCCAGCACCGCGCCGTCGGGAACGTCCCCGACGGCGTCGGCGGGGGAGTCCAGGACCTTGTCCAAGGGGTCACCTCGTGAGGGAGTGGGCGGAGGGGGTGGAAGAGGAAGGGGCGGAGCGCGGCCGGGGTGGTACGGCGGCCGGGGCAGGTGGGACGGGCAGGTGGGACGGGCTTGTGGGACGGGCGGCCGGCGGGCTCGGCCGCCGCGCGGAGCCCGTGGCCGTACCAGGCCGGGCTGGGGTCCTGCCTGGGCCGGACCGGGGTCGGGCACGCCGCTGGGGTTGGCTGCCGTCGGACGGGCTCCGCGCCCCTCCACCGTCACCGGGCAGGGGTGGGCGCAGCCATGGCGGCCACCCCCATGGGTGGGCGCGGAGCCGTGTCGGCGGGCCACACCCGGGCGCCCGGGGGACGGCGGCGGGCCGACGGTATGTCGACCGGAGCCACATCCCGACCGGCTGATACGTCGACCGGGCACATGTCGCCGTTCCCACCGCACACCTACGGTTCCCGCATCCACCCGCCGCACTTCAGGAGTCGGTCACCATGCGCAGCTCGACAAACCCCTCCAGGACCGCCTCCGGCGTTCGCCTGGGCGACTCCCTGACCGGCGGCCCGGCCCGGAAGCTCGCCGCCCTCGCGGCCTGCGTCCTGCTGGCCTCGGGCTGTGCCAAGGCCGGCACGGCCGGGACGAGCGCGGCGGACGGTGGATCGAAGGGCCCGATCAAGGTCGGCCTGGTGTACTCCAAGACCGGGCCGCTGGCCGCCTACGGCAAGCAGTACCTGGAGGGCTTCAAGGCCGGCCTGAGCTACGCGACCAAGGGCACCGGCGCGGTCGACGGGCACAAGATCGAGTTCGAGGAGCAGGACGACGCCGGCGACCCGGCCAAGGCGGTGTCCGCCGCCAAGGACCTGATCGGCAAGGGCTACAAGGTGCTGGCCGGTTCCACCGCCTCCGGTGTGGCCCTCCAGGTCGGCCCGATCGCCGCCCAGAACAAGGTGCTCTTCATCAGCGGCCCGGCCGCCGCCGACAAGGCCACCGGTCTGAACAAGTACACCTTCCGTTCCGGCCGCCAGTCCTACCAGGACATCAAGACCGCGGCCTCGTTCATCGGTGACGCCAAGGGCAAGAAGGTCACCGTGCTCGCCCAGGACAACGCCTTCGGCCAGGCCAACGTGGCCGCCGTGAAGGCGCTGCTCGGCGCCGAGGGCGCGACGGTCGACCAGGTGCTCGCCCCGCCGAGCGCCACCGACCTCACCCCCTTCGCCACCCAGGCCAAGACCGCCAAGCCCGACCTGCTGTTCGTCGCCTGGGCCGGCGACACCGCCTCGGCCCTGTGGACGGCGCTCAACCAGCAGGACGTGTTCGCCGACACCAAGGTCGTGACCGGCCTCGACCTGGCCGCCTCCTACCCGCTGTTCGGCCCGGCCGCCGAGAAGATCTCCTTCCTGAACCACTACTTCGACGGCGCCGCCGGCACCCCGGTGGAGAAGGCCATGACCGATGCCGTCACCGCCGCCGGAGGGAAGACGGACATCTTCACCCCGGACGGCTTCACCGCCGCCCAGATGATCGTGCACGCCGTCGAGTCCAACCACGGCTCCGCCGACGACACCTCGGCCCTGGTCAAGGCCCTGGAGGGCTGGAGCTTCGACGGCGTGAAGGGGAAGACCACGGTCCGCGCCGAGGACCACGCCCTGCTCCAGCCGATGTTCCAGGTGCGGCTGACCGGCAGCGGTGCCGCCGCCAAGCCCTCGGTGGAGAAGACCCTGACCGCGGACGAGGCGGCACCCCCGGTCACCCCGATGGCGGGCTGATCCCGATGCCCGCCCGCACCACGTCGACTCCTTCCGCCTCCTCGGCTGCCTCCGCCGCGTCCACCTCGTCCGCGCGGTCCTCCGCGTCCTCCTCTCCGGTGCTGCGTCTGGACGGGCTCGGCTGGGCCGTCCGCGGCGTGCCGATCGTCGAGGACGTCTCCTTCTCGGTCGGCGAAGGCGAGTTCATCGCCTTCATCGGGCCCAACGGCGCCGGCAAGACCTCCCTCTTCAACCTGATCTCGGGCATCTACCCGGCGACCCACGGCAGCCTCCACCTCGACGGCGCGGACATCACCGCCGAGACGGTGCACGCCAGGGCCCGCCGCGGGCTCGGCCGCACCTTCCAGACCTCCTCCCTCTGGCCGGGGATGACCGTCGCCGACCACGTCCGCCTGGCCGCCCAGGCGGCGGCCGGACCGGGCGCCTCGTACCGGCTCTGGCGCCGCGCCGAACGCTACGAGCAGCAGCTGGCCGACACCCTGGAACGCACCGATCTCACCCACCGCGCGGACACCCTGGCCAGTGCGCTCTCGCACGGGGAGAAGCGCAAGCTGGAGCTGGCCGTCCTGCTGGTCTCGGAGCCCCGGCTGATCCTGCTGGACGAGCCGATGGCCGGAGTCAGCGCGGAGGAGGTGCCCGCCCTCACCGAGCTGATCCGTTCCGTGCACCGTGACCTGGGCCGGACCGTCCTGATGGTCGAGCACCACATGGACGTCCTGCTCGGCCTCGCCGACCGGCTCGCGGTGATGCACCACGGCACGCTGCTCGCCCTGGACACCCCCGAGGCCGTGATGGCCGACCCGACCGTGCAACAGGCCTACCTGGGTGAGGCGTTGTGACCTCCTCTCCGTTCTCCGCTCAGCGCCCCGCTCCTTCGGCGCACTCCGCCTCCTCTCCGTCGTCCGCGTCCTCGCCGTCGTCCGCTGCCGAACCCCTCCTCTCCGTCCGCGATCTGCGGGTGGTCATCGACGGGCTGCACATCCTGCACGGCGTCGACTTCGACGTGGCCCCCGTCGGGGTGACCGCGCTCCTCGGCCGCAACGGCGCCGGGAAGACCACCACCGTCAAGGCCGTCATGGGCCTGGTGCCGCGCACCGGAAGCATCCGGCTCTCCGGCTCCGAACTCTCCTCCCTTCCCACGCATCTGGTCGTTCGTCATGGCATCGGCTACGCGCCCGAGGACCGGGGGATCTTCGCCGGCCTCACGGTCGCCGAGAACCTCCGCCTCGCCGAGCGCGCTGCCGGGAGCGGGAGCGGGAGCGGGAGTGGGAGTGGCGGCGAGGCCGGTGAGCCCAACTACGCACTCGTCCACGAGCTCTTCCCCGAACTCAAGCAGCGGGCCGGGCAATTGGCCGGGACGCTCTCCGGCGGCCAGCAGCAGATGGTGGCGATCGGCCGGACGCTGCTCAACCGCAACCGGTTGATCATCGCCGACGAGCCCACCAAGGGCCTGGCCCCGAAGATCGTCGCCGAGGTGGCCGAGGTGCTGGCGCGTGCGGCCGAGGCCGTGCCCGTCCTCCTGGTCGAGCAGAACCTCGCCCTCGTCCGCCGGCTGGCCGGCACCTGCGCCGTCCTGGCCGACGGCCGTACCGCCCACCGCGGAGACACCGCCGAGCTGTTGGCCGACGAGGAGGCCGCCCGCCGCCTGCTCGGCGTCGGCTCCCGTCACCCGCTCGCCGGCGGGCCCCGGCCCGCCGCCGCCCCGGCCTCCCCGGCCGCCCCTGTCGTCACCGCCGAGGTGAAGCCCTGATGGACACTGTCGTCCTCCTTTTCTGTACCGGACTCGGTCTCGGTGCGCTGTACTTCCTGGTCGCCTCCGGTCTGTCGCTGATCTTCGGTTTGATGGACGTGCTCAACTTCGCGCACGGCGCCCTGCTCTCGATCGGCGCCTACGCCACCTGGTGGGCCGGTGCCGAGGCTGGTCTCTCCTTCTGGCTCGCGGTGCCGTTCGGCACCCTGGTCGGAACGGCCGCCGCCGTCCTGCTGGAGCTCTTCCTGATCCGGCCGCTCTACAGCCGGCCGCGCGACCAGATCCTTGCCACCGTCGGGGTCGGGCTCGCCGTACCCGCCCTGCTGATGGGGATCTGGGGCGCGGACTCCCGCCCCTTCCCGCAGCCGGAGCTGCTGTCCGGCACCTGGCACGTGCTCGGGGCGACCGTCCCGGTCAACCGCTTCGTGCTGGTGGCCGCCGCCGCCCTGCTGCTGCTCGCTCTTCGGTTGTTCCTCGCCCGTACCCGCTACGGGCTGATCGTCCGGGCCGGCGTCGAGGACCGGGCGATGGTCACGGCGCTCGGCATCGACGTCCGGAAGGCGTTCACCCTCGTCTTCGCCCTCGGCGGGGCGGCCGCCGCACTCGGTGGCGCCCTCGGCGGCCTCTACTTCGGTTCGGTCAATCCCGGCCAGGGGACCGGCCTGCTCATCTTCGCCTTCGTCGTCGTGGTGATGGGCGGCATGGGCTCCGTGACCGGAGCCGCCGTCGCCTCGGTGGGCGTCGGCCTCGTCCAGCAGTTCGCCAACTACTACACCGGCGCCGGGCTCGGCGACCTCTCGGTCGTCGTCCTGCTCGCCGTGCTGCTTCTCGTCCGACCCCGTGGACTCACCGGGAGGCTCGCGTGAGCGCCGAAACACCGATCACGAGCACCGGTGGCCCCGCGGCCGGCCGCAGCGCCGCCGCTCCGGCAGAGGGGACTGACACCAGCTCCACCGACACCGCCACTGTGGCAAGGGGGACTGACACCGGCCTTGCCGAGACCCATTGTGAACACAGGGCCGAGTCCGGCGCCATCCCTCGAACGGGTGATCCAGTCACTAATCGCTGGACTGGCGTGCACAGAGCGCTACGCTGGTGGCCGATCGCTCTGCTGATCACGCTCCTTGTCGCCCCATACAGTGCGCTTCCCGTCCCGGGACTGCTCGACGGCCCGCTCGGCAGCCCCGGAAGCCTCCAACTGCTCGCCCTGTGCCTCCTCTACGGCGGGCTCGCCACCGGTTACGACCTCCTGCTCGGTCGGACCGGACTGCTCTCCTTCGGCCACGCGCTCTACTTCGCGACCGGCCTCTACGCCACCGACCTCGGCATGCTGGAGCTGCGACTGCCGTTCGCCGCCGCCGCGGTGTTCGGCGTCTCCTGCTCCGTCCTGCTGGCCCTGCTGCTCGGCTCGGTCAGCCTGCGCGTCACCGGCATCGGCTTCTCCATGGTCACCCTCGCCTTCGCCCAGGCCGGCTCGATCCTCGTCCAGCGCAACCCCGGTGGCGCCACCGGCGGCGAGGAGGGCCGGTCCGCCCCGGCCGACCTGCTGCCCTCCGGCCTGCTCGGGATCGAGAACACCGCCAACCTCTACTGGATCGCCGTCGGCTACCTGGTGCTGACGGTCGCCGCGGTCCACTGGGCCGTCAAGTCCCCGATCGGCCGGGTCTGGGAGGGCATCAAGGAGAACGAACGCCGGGTCGAGGTGCTCGGACTGCGGCCGTACGGCTACAAGTTGGTCGCCTTCGTGCTGGCCGGCGGACTCGCCGGGCTGGGCGGGGTGGTCTACCTGCTGCTGACCGGTGGCGCCACCCCGCAGGCCGCCACCTCGGACGCCACGCTCGCGCTCCTGGTCATGGTCGTCCTCGGCGGCTCCGGCACCCGCTGGGGGCCGCTGCTCGGCGGTGTCCTCTACACCTGGGCGAGCCACCGGCTCGGCGACCTCGCCAACTCGTCGGCCGTCGCCGACCTTCCGGCGGTGCTGCGCGTGCCGCTCTCCCAACCCCTGTTCCTGCTGGGCGCCCTGTTCGTCGCCGTGGTCTACCTGCTGCCCGGCGGCCTGGCTAGACTGCCTGCCCGCATCCGATCCGCCCGCACCGGCCGTTCCGCCCCGGCGCCGGCCGGCCCCGGAACCGCCCACCCCACCGGAGGTACCCCCGCGTGAGCCAGTCGCCGCTGAAGCCCGAGGAGTTGACCGTCCCCGTGCCCGGTGGGGACCTGGCCGTCCTGCGCTGGCCCGCCGAGGACCCGCAGGCCCCGACGGTCGTGGCGGTGCACGGCATCACCGCCAACGGCCTCGCCTGGTACGAGGTCGCCCGCCGGCTCGCCGGCCGGGTCACCCTGCTCGCGCCCGACCTGCGGGGCCGCGGCGCCAGCCGCTCGGTCACCGGACCGTACGGACTGGCCCGGCACGCCGACGACGTGGCCGCGCTGATCGGCGCGCTCGGCTCGGGGCCCGTCACGGTGGTCGGCCACTCGATGGGGGCCTGGGTCACCGCCCTGGCCGCCGTCCGGCACCCCGACCTCGTCCGCCGCGTCCTGCTGGTCGACGGGGCGGTGACCTTCCCGCTGCCGCAGGGCGTCCGCGAGGAGGACGCCCTGGCCGCGGTGCTCGGCCCCGCGCTGGCCCGGCTGTCCACGACCTTCCCGGACCGGGAGGCCTACCGGGAGTTCTGGCGCGGGCACCCCGCCTTCGCCGGTGAGTGGACCGAGGGGATCGACGCCTACACCCAGCGCGACCTGGTCGGCGCGGAGCCCGAACTGCGCTCCTCCTGCGTGCTGGAGGCCGTGCAGGCCGACGGCGCCCAGGTCCTGCTGGACGAGGACGCGGCCGCCGCCGTGCACCGGCTGCCCTGCCCGGCCGACCTGATCTGGGCCGAGCGCGGCCTGTTCGACGAGCCGCAGGGCCTCTACGACCACGAGCGGATCGGGCTGGCCGGGCTGGACCGGGAGCGGGTTCCGGCCTCGCCGGTGCCGGACACCAACCACTACTCGATCCTCTGGGGCGAGGCCGGGGCGGACCGCATCGTCCGCATCCTGCTCGCGGACGCCCTCACTGCCGGGTAGCCGGTCCGCCCCGGAACGCCGACCGGGAACCGATCAGGACGCAGACCGGAACGCCGACGGCCGGCGGGGGCCCGCACCCCCGCCGGCCGCCGCCGGTGCCCCGTCCCGCCGCTCCCCGGCGGGTCAGCCCGCCGTGCCGAGGAAGCTCTCCCAGCCGCCCGCCGGCGCCTGGCCGACGTTGAGCGAGCGCAGCTTGCGCAGGGTGGACTGGTCCTGCACCTCCAGCCACTCGACGAGCTGCTTGAAGGAGACCAGTCGGACGTCGGGCTTGCCCGCGATGGTCTTGAGGGTCTCCTCGACGGCGTCCATGTAGATGCCGCCGTTCCACTGCTCGAAGTGGTTGCCGACGAAGAACGGCGCGCGGTTGCCGTTGTACGCGCGCTCGAAGCCCGCCAGGTAGGAGTTGGTGGCCTGGGTGCGCCAGTCGCCGTACTTGGCCGGGTCGCCCTTGGTGCTGCCGGCGGACTGGTTGGCCAGGATGTTGTAGTCCATCGACAGGACCTGGAAGGTGTGCCCGGGGAACGGGATGGACTGCAGCGGGAAGTCCCAGACCTTGCCGTCCTGCACCTTCTGCGGCCATATCTGCAGGCCGCCCGAGGAACTGGCGTCGTACTTCCAGCCCAGCTTGGCGATGGTCGGCAGCAGCGCCTTCTGGCCCTCCAGGCACGGGGTGCGGCCGCCGATCAGCTCCTTCTTGTAGTCGAAGGGGAGCGGGTCGACATCGGTGAAACCGGTGTTGGTCCGCCACTGGGTGACGAAGCCGATCGCCTGGTCGATCTCGCTCTGCCAGTCCTCCGGGGTCCACACGTTGACCCCGTTCTTGTCCGGACGGCTGGAGCAGAAGTGCCCGTTGAAGTGGGTGCCGATCTCGTGCCCGGCCAGCCAGGCCTGGCTGACGAGCTTGAGCGTGCTCTTCACCGCGCCGTCCGACAGGTACGGGATGTCGGAGGCGCCGACCGAGTGCTTCGGCGGGTGGTAGAGGTCCGCCTTGCCCTTGGGCAGGGCGTAGATGCCCGAGAGGAAGAAGGTCATCGTGGCCTTGTGCTGCTCCGCCAGCTTCAGGAAGCGGGGGAACTGGCCGTCCTCGGTGCCGCCGGCGCCGTCCCAGGAGAAGACCACGAACTGGGGCGGCCGCTCGCCCGGCTTGAGCTTCTCGGGCTTGGGCTGGTTCGGCTGCGGGCCGGTGTCCGCGTTGGAACCGTCGCCGATCGGGGTGCCCTTGGGCACCACCGCCTGGGTGGGGTCGCCGCTGTCGCCCTGGGTGGTGCTCGCGCCGCCGGGGCCGGGGGAGGGGGAGCCCTGGCCCGAGCCGGACCCGCCGCTGGAGCAGGCTGCGACCGCGCCGAGGGCCGCGGTCGCGGCGGTTGCGCTGAGCACCGTCCTGCGCGAGATGCTGGTCATGGTCTCCCCTGGGTGCCGATACCGGTGGTGAGGGCGGCCCACGGCCGCACCGGTCAAATCGGGCAATTGATGAATATTCCGCCGTTAGCATGTCATGTCGCCGCAGCGGCCACCAAGGTCGCCGAGCGCTGACGACTCTCAACACGCCGGGCGCGTACGGCTGGGCTGCGGGGATGCCTCGACTGTTGCCGTCCTGTGACGCTTCCCGCCCCGTGCGGTCCGGTCAGTACGCTACCGCCGGTCGGTCCGCTCCCCGCCGGAGTTCGTCAGCGTTCGGCCCGGTTGGTCGCCCTTTTGGGAAAACTTTTGCCCCTTGCTGGGCCGGGCAGCCCGAAGCCCGCTATGGGGCCGCTCCGGGCGGGCCGGGCGGGAGGGGAAAAGAGGGAGAGAAGGGGGAGAGGCGGCCGGGAGGGCCGTCAGAGTGCGGCGAGTCGCCGGGTGCGGCGCACCATGCGCGCGATCGCGGTGCTGATGGCGGTGGCCGCCGCGCAGGAGACCACGAGGCTCAGCCAGGCGGTGTTGAACCAGTGGCTGTTCAGCCAGCCCAGCGTCACGATGTAGGCGGCCCAGACCAGCGCCGCCAGTGCCGACCAGTGCAGGAACCGGTGCGGATGGGCGGGGGAGTGGCCGATGGCCAGGTCGAGGACGGTCCGGCCGGCCGGGACGAACCGGGCGACCACCACCATCGCGGCGGCCGCTCCGTGGGGGCGTTCGATCAGGGCCTCCTGGACCCGGGTCACGCTGGCCGCCAGTTTCGGGCGCCGGGCGAGCCGGCGGTGCAGCACCGGGGCGCCGCGCCGGGCCAGGTTCAGCAGCAGGAGGTCGCCCAGGAAGGAGGCCACCGCCACGCCCAGTCCGAGCATCAGGGGCGCGCCGTTGATCTGCGAGGTCTTGAGCACGGCCAGGATGACCAGCGTCCCGCTGGGGATGAACGGCAGGAGGGCGTCCCCGAGCACGGCGACGAGCGCCAGCGCGCAGATCCACGAGGATCCGATCGCGGCCACGAAGTTCAAGACCCTTTACTCCCTCCGTGCCTCCCGGGGGAGCAGGTGGCTGCAGGGGTCAACGCTAGCGCCTCGACTTTTCATGCCATGAAGCACCCCGGTATGGCATGGATCACGAGTGCTGATTCCGGCCGTGCCCCGAGGCGGCGGGCCGTGTGTCCGGGCCGTATGTCCGGGTCGGCCGGGGTGGGGGGGCGCCCGGGCGGCGGAGGGCCGCCGAAACCGAACGAGCCCCCGGGGCGGGGTGCCGCGCCGAGGGCTCGCAGTGATCGTCCGGTGCTGGTCCAGCCCGACGATCTTGCTGGTGGAGTGCGGATCCCGCTCCGGCGGTCCGCCTCTGGGCCCAAGCCTGCCGGACGCCGACCCCCGGTCGCGAGGGCCCGGGCTGGCGACTTCCGGCGCTGGCGGGAAGTCGCCAGCCGTGTTCGCCCACTGGCTCTCCGTCAGCCGAACGGTCGGTCGGACGCCCGTGCGAAATGGCCGAAACCCACTCGGACCGTGGCCGGACGACATCCCCGAGGCGGGAACAGCGAGCCCCCGGCCGTGGTTGACCCCGGTCGGCGACAGCGACCGGCGGACCACCCGGGCCCGCGCGGCCGGCCACGACGGCCGGCTCAAGGACGGCAGCCAGGAGGGCGGACGGGATGACCACCGAGGACCAGCAGGAGCACGGAGCCGAACCGGCGGTCGATACGGCGATCCGGGGCACCGCCCGGGGAACGGCACCCGCCCCGCTCTCCATCCTCGACCTGGCCACGGTCGGCGTCGGCCACACGCCCGCCGAGGCCCTCGCCGCCACCACCGAACTGGCCCGCCGGGCCGAACAGTGGGGCTACCACCGCTTCTGGGTGGCCGAGCACCACGGCATGCCCGGAGTGGCCAGCTCCACCCCCGCCGTCCTGCTCGCCCACCTCGGGGCCAACACCACCACGCTGCGGCTCGGCTCCGGCGGCGTCATGCTCCCCAACCACGCCCCGCTGGCCATCGCCGAGCAGTTCGGCCTGCTGGAAGCCCTGCACCCCGGGCGGATCGACCTCGGACTCGGCCGCGCCCCCGGCACCGACCAGGCCACCGCCCGGGCGCTGCGCCGCGGCCTCGCCGAAGGCGCGGACGACTTCCCGCAGCAGCTCGCCGAGCTGACCCACTTCCTCGACGGCGACTTCCCGGACGGCCACCCGTACGCCCGGCTGACGGCCGTCCCCAAGGGCGAGGGCCGCCCGCCGGTCTGGCTGCTCGGCTCCTCCGGCTTCAGCGCCCAGCTGGCGGGCCGCCTCGGTCTCCCGTTCGCCTTCGCCCACCACTTCAGCAGCGCCAACACCGTCCCGGCGCTGGACCTCTACCGCTCGTCCTTCCGCCCCTCCGCCGTGCTCGCCGAGCCGTACGCGCTGATCGGCGTGAGCGCGGTCGCCGCCGACGACGAGACCTCGGCCCGGCGCCTCGCCCGCTCCGCGGCCCTCGGCATGCTCCGCCTGCGGCGCGGCAACCCCGGCCCGATCCCCACCCCGCAGGAGGCCGAGGAGTACCCGTACAGCCCGGTCGAAGCCGACTTCATCGACAGCTGGCTCGACAACGTCGTGCTCGGCGACCCAGGCCGGGTCGCCGACGGGCTGGAGGCCCTGCGCAAGCGGACCGGCGTGGACGAGCTGATGGTCACCTCCCACATCCACGGCCACGAGGCCCGGCTCCGCTCGTACGGCCTGATCGCCGAGGCGTACGGCCTGACGGCGACGGTGTGACGGCTGCGGCCTGACGGCTGTGGCGGGACCGACGGCCTGCGGTCCTGCCACGGCCGTGACCGCCGCCGGGAGGTTCGACGCCGCGCCCCGGGCCGGCCGGGGCGCGGGCCGAGCGCCACGCGGTGGTGGGCCACACCACCGCGGGCCGGGCGGACCGACCCGTCAGCCCGCCCGGCCCGCGACTGTTGCTCACTGCGACCGCCTCGCCCCCGACCGCCTCGGCCCGCCCTCGCCGTGTAGGGCGGGGCGGCTGTCGTGGGGTGTGGCCGCGGCGGGTTCGGCTTCGCCGGGGGGCGGGTGAGGTACCGGCCCTGGGCGGGCGCCGGCCCAGGCCCCACCTCGTTCCGGCCCGCCCCTGCGGCTAGCGGCCCTGTAGGGCGGGGCGGCCGTCGCGGAGTATGGCCGCGACGAGTTCGGCCTCGCCGGGGCGGGCGAAGTACCAGCCCTGGGCGGTGTCGCAGCCGGTCAGCCGCAGGCGTTCGGCCTGGGCGGCGCTCTCGATGCCCTCGGCGGTGACGGTCAGGCCGAGGGTGTGGGCGAGCTGCACCATCGCGCCGACGATCTGCTCGTCCGCGTCGCTGCGGCGGGAGCCGAGTTCCGGGCGGCCGGGCCGGTCCGTCGGGGAGGGCTCGCGGAAGCCCTCGATGAAGGTGCCGTCGAGTTTGAGCACGTGCACCGGCAGCCGGGAGAGGTAGGCCAGGTTGGAGTAGCCGGTGCCGAAGTCGTCGATCGCGATCCGCACGCCCATGTCGGCGAGCGCCTGGAGGGCCTGGAGGGGTCGGCCGCCGGGGCCGAGCAGGGCGCTCTCGGTGATCTCCAGTTGGAGCAGCCGGGCCGGCAGGCCGGTGCGTTCGAGGGCCCGGGCGACGTCGGCGACGATGTCGGAGTCCCAGATCTGGCGGGCGGCGAGGTTGACGCTCACGAAGGTCTCGGTCTCGGGGAACTCGGCGAGCCACTGCCGGGCCTGGCGGCAGGACTCCTCCAGTACCCAGGTCCCGAGCGGCACGATCGCGCCGGTCTCCTCGGCGAGCGGGATGAAGCGGTCCGGGGAGAGCGTCCCGTAGCGGGGGTGGCGCCAGCGGACCAGCGCCTCCGCGCCGTGCACGGTGCCGTCGGCCAGGCCGACCAGCGGCTGGTACTCGATCGCGAACTCGCCGCGTTCCAGGGCCGGGCGGAGCGCGGTGGCGAGCAGCTGCCGGGTGAGCTGGTGGGCGCCGCGGTCCGGGTCGTAGAGGGTCCAGCGGGCGCGGCCGTCGGCCTTGGACCAGTAGAGCGTGGCGTCGGCGTCCTTGACCAGGTCGGTCGAGGTGGTCTCGTGCACGGACCGCTCGACCACGCCGACGCTGGCGGTGACCACCAGCCGGTGCCCGGCCACGTCGAAGGGACGTTCCAGCACCTCCAGGATCCGGGCGGCCAGCTCGGTCAGCTGCTCGCTGCCCAGGCTGTCGGTGACCAGCACGGCGAACTCGTCGCCGCCCATCCGGGCCACCAGGTGGGTGTCGCGCCCGTCGAACCCGCGCCGCAGCCGGGTGGCGACGGCGATCAGCAGCTGGTCGCCGATGTGGTGGCCGAGCGCCTCGTTGATCGCCGCGAAGCCGTCGAGGTCCAGGTAGCAGACCCCGACCCGGCGTTCGTCCGGGGCGCCGACCGGGCCCGGCTGGTCGGCCGGCGCGAGGCAGGCGGCGTCGAGCCGCTCGAAGAAGTAGGTCCGGTTGGGCAGCCGGGTCAGCGGGTCGTGCAGGGCCTGGTACTCCAGCCGGTCGCCGAGCCGGCGCTGCTCGGTGATGTCCTCGACCAGCGCGAGGGTGTAGAGGGGGTCCCCGGCGCCGTCCCGGATCAGCGAGACGGTGACCTTGCTCCAGACCGTGTGGCCCTCGCGGTGCTTGAGCTGCTTCTCCACGCGGAACCGTTCCCGCTCGCCGCGGACGAGTTCGGAGAAGAGCCGGTCCGGCATGCCCTCCGGGTCGATGATCTCGTGCAGGTGGGTGCGGACCAGGTCGCCGACGCCCTGTCCGATCAGGGCGGCGAAGGCGGGGTTGACCTCGATGATCCGGTCCTCGGCATCGATCAGGGCCATGCCGATGACGGCGTCGCAGAAGGCGGCCCGGAACCGGGACTCGCTGGCCCGCAGCGCCGCCAGCAGCCGGTCGGTGTCGGTGCTCTCCCGGCCGCTGCCACGGGTGAGCCCCCGCTCCCGGCGGGCGTCGCCGCTGAGCGGGGCCGCGCAGGTGGGGCAGAGCAGCGGCTCCGGCTCGGTCAGCGTCCCGCGGGCGGTGAAGGAGGTGACGGGCCCCGCGGCCGGCCCGGTGACGGATCCGGAGACGGGCCCGCCGCCCGTTCCGCCGGTCGATCCGACGACAGGTCCGACGGCTGATCCGGCGGTGGGTCCCAGGGTCGGTTCAAGGGCCGGATCGAGGACCGGTTCCAGGACCGGAGAGGCGAGGTGGCGGTGGCACGGTGACTCCTCGTGCCGCCCGCCCGGGTGGTGTGCGTCGGCCCCCTCGTTCTGGCCCGGCACGGCATGCTCCCGTCCGCTGCTGACGCTTGACGATGTCCGGCCGGCCAGTCGGGACCCGGCGGTCGGCTCCGCACTCTGTCGTGGTCCTCGGAGTCGGTCCGCTGCGGGGCCGCCCGTCGTGGGGCGCCGGTGCGCGGGGACCCGCCTGAAGGACAGGGCGCTGCGGCCGATCATAGGCCGCGACGGCAACACGCGGTGACCGCCGCCAGGGTGATTCGCCCGCTTTGTGATCATGAATGGCGGTACGTGCAGACGCCCCCGGTGCACATCACATGATGTGCGCCAGGGGCGCGTGCGCTGAAGCCGCGCCCCTGGGCGCCGACCGTGCGCCGGACGCGGACCGGTCGCGCGCCGACCGCGGGCCGGACACCGGCCGGGAGCCGGACGCCGGCCGGTCCCCGAGGGGCGCGGAGAGGAAGAAGAGGAGAAGAGGGGTGCGGTTCAGGCCAGCTTGGCGGTGAGGGTGATGGTGGTGCCGGTCAGGGCCTGGCTGACCGGGCAGTTGGCCTTGGCGTCCTCGGCGGCCTTGACGAAGCCCGCCTCGTCCAGGCCCGGCACCGTGCCGGTGACGGTCAGGTGGATGCCGGTGATGCCCTCGCCCGGCTGGAAGGTGACGTCGGCCTGGGTCTCCAGAGTGGTGGGCGGGGTACCGGCGCCGGTGAGGCCGTGGGAGAGGGCCATCGAGAAGCACGCCGAGTGGGCGCCGGCGATGAGCTCCTCCGGGCTGGTCTTGCCGTTGGCCTGCTCGGCGCGGGACGGCCAGGACACCGGGTACGTGCCGATGCCGGACGATTCGAAGGTCACCTGGCCCTGGCCGGCGACGAGGTTGCCCTCCCAGGCCGTACGGGCGGTGCGGGTGGTTGCCACGAGCGGTTCCTCCAGTGCTGAGGGAGAGTGTTCGAGCGGTCACTTCCGGTCATGCGTGCCCCAGCCTACGGGCAGGGGCCTCCCCGCTCCGGCGTGTCACGCCGCAGCGGGGAGGCGGTGCGCGGTGCCGGCGGGCGGCTCCGGGGCACTGTCCGGATCGTGGACGGTTCTGTTCGACGGTGCGGGGCCGGAGCGGGGGCCCTGTTAGATTTGCCCGGGCCCGAGCCCGGCCGGCGTACGGTCGGGCGCCCACTCCAGACACCGGGAGCCGCCCCGATGACGGACCACTCCACGACCCCCGACGCCGCTCTGCCCCAGGGGATCGACGACGCCGTACGGGCCGAGCTGACCAGCCTGCGCGAGAGCATCGACAACATCGACGCCGCGGTGGTCCACATGCTGGCCGAGCGCTTCAAGGCGACCCAGCGGGTCGGCCGGCTCAAGGCCGAGCACAAGCTGCCGCCGGCCGACCCGGCGCGCGAGCGGGACCAGATCAAGCGGCTGCGGGAGCTGGCGGCGGGGGCGAAGCTGGACCCGGTCTTCGCGGAGAAGTTCCTGAACTTCATCATCGCCGAGGTCATCCGCCACCACGAGGCCATCGCCCGCGCCTGACCGGGCCGGAGCCCGCACGCCCGGAGGCCGGAGGCCCCCGCGCCCGGAGCCCGCACCCCACCCGGAGACGGAGACGGAGCGGACCGCCGGCAGCGGGCCCCGGTCGTTCCCGGCCCCTCCCGGCCGTTCCCAGGTGACCCCCGGTGATCCCCGGTGCGACCCCTCGGGGCTCCCCTGGGACACCCGGCGATGTCGGCGGCGGCTAAATGACCGATTTCGTCAGGCTCCACGGTTGGCGTAGCGTGCAGGTTTCCCCAGCCGGAGAGGTGGAGCAGCGACGATGGCGGTGAACCTGCCCGAAACGCCCAGCGGGGCCGGAGCCCCCAGCGGCTCCGCGTCGAACGTCCACGAGGTGTCCGGCGGCCGCGCCGAGGCCCGCCGTCGGGCGCGCGGTTCGCGCGGCCGTACGGACCGCCGCGCGGGCCGGCGTCCCCGGCCGTGGTGGATCGAGCTGCCGGTGATGGCGGCGGTCGGCCTGGTGGTCGCGCTGCTGATCAAGACCTGCCTGTTCCAGGTGTTCACCATCCCGTCCGGCTCGATGGAGAACACCCTGCGGATCGGCGACCGGGTCGGTGTGAACAAGCTGGCGCCGCTGACCGGCTGGGAGCCGGAGCCGGGGCAGCCGGTGGTGTTCAAGGACCCGGGGGGCTGGCTGCCGCCGCAGCCGACCGACCCGAACCCGGTCACCAACACCGTGAGCTCGGTGCTCAGCTTCGTCGGCCTGGTGCCGCCGAAGGACGACAACTACCTGGTCAAGCGGGTCATCGCGACCGGCGGCCAGACCGTGCAGTGCGAGGGCACCACGCTGACCGTCGACGGGCGGAAGGTCGACGAGCCGTACCTGCACCCCGGGGACGACTCCTGCGCCGGGCTGGACTTCGGGCCGGTGAAGGTGCCCTCGGGCTACGTCTGGGTCGAGGGCGACCACCGCAGCGACTCCGCGGACTCCCGGTACCACCAGCACGGCCCGGGCGGCGGCGCCGTGCCGGTGGACAACGTGGTCGGCCCGGTGTCGGCCGTGGTGTGGCCGCTCAGTCACCTCGACTGGTTCGGCTGGACCGGCCGCTGATCCCGCGCTCGGCGGCCACCCGGTCGGGGGCCCCGGGCCCGGCGGCTCCAGGGCCGTCGGCCCCCGCGTCTGAACCCGAGCCCGAGCCCGAGCCCGTTCCCGAGCCCGTCCCAGCCCCCGAACCCGCCTCCGCGGGCTTGCTCGCCTGCGCCGCGAAGGCGCCGGTCAGCACCAGCAGGCCGCCCGCGAGCTGCGGCACCCCGAGGTGTTCGCCGAGCAGCACCCAGGCCGTCACGGTGGCGACCACGGCCTCCAGGTTGGCGACCACCCCGGCGATCGGCGGCGAGAGGTAGCCGACCGAGATCACCCCGGTCAGGTAGGCGAGCACGGTCGCGATCAGGACCATCCACGCGGCCGGGATGAACGCGGGCAGGGTGTGCCCGTTCATCACCACCGACCCGCCGAGCCGACTCCAGTCGGCCTGCCACGGCCGGGTGAGGACGGTGAGCAGCACCGCGCCGACGAGCAGCCCGAACGCGCTGACGGCGAGCGGGTCGACCGGGCGGTCGCCGTGCCGGCCGGCGTCGGCGAGCACGAAGTAGCCGACCTGGCAGAAGGCCGCGCCGAGGGCGAACAGCACGCCCAGCGCGTCGAAGCTCAGACCGTTCCAGACCTCGACCACGCAGGCCAGCCCGGCCACCGCGACGCCGGCGCCGATGGCCGCGCCGCGGGTGATCGGCTTGCGCTGGACGAACTTGACGTAGCCGATCAGCAGCGGCGGGCCGAGGTACTCGATGAGCAGGGCGACGCCGACCGGGATGCGGGAGATCGCCGCGAAGTAGCAGGCCTGGACGCCCGCCACGGCGAGCAGGCCGAAGCCGAGCAGCAGGCCGGGGCGGCGCAGGACGGCGTCCCGGTGCCGGTAGGCGATCGGGAGGAGTGCCACCGCCGCCCCGGTGACGCGGAGCCACACCACGTGCAGGGGGGAGAGTCCGGCCTCTATCAGCGGCTTGGCCGCGGTGCCGGAGCCGCCGAAGGCGAAGGCGGAGACGAGCGCGAGGCCGAGGCCGAGGGTTCTGCCCGAAGGGAGGGTGGGCGAGGCCGTTGATCTGTGCACGGCCGCATTGTGACAGTCATACCAATGATCGGGTAAGGCGCCATTCCGTCATTCGGTCCTGCCCTTCACCGTACGCGGCGGCGAAATCACTCGGCCCCGGCCGCCCGGTCTCAGCTGAGAGCGGGCG